>DATAIA010000803.1:0-7523 GCA_036262895.1 Xanthobacteraceae bacterium | reverse complement strand
GGTTCGAAGAGCATGTCGAAGCCGATGTGCGGGCAGCTGCTCCCGAGGTTCGCATCGCGGCGGAATAGCATTCACTGATATAACGGAAAGGGCGGCCCGGTGGGTCGCCCTTTTTATTTGAGGGTGGTGCGTTAGTGTGGTGTTAGGAGTCGTAAGGACCCGTCACCCGTATACGCCGAGGCAGGTTGTTCGCATGCAGGTTCTCGTGGTTGGCGCCGGCGTTGTCGGACTGGCGGTGGCGCGCGCCGCTGCATCAGCGGGTCACGATGTCGTGGTCGTCGAGCGAACATCCGGGATCGGCAACGGTGTGTCCTCGCGCAACAGCGAGGTGATCCATGGCGGCATGTATTATCCGACGGGATCGAAGCGGGCGTTTCATTGCACGCGCGGCCGGCGGATGCTTTACGCCTTTTGCGAAAGCCACCGCATTGCGCACAACAAGTGCGGCAAGCTGATTGTCGCAACGAGCGATTCAGAAGCCGCCAAGCTCGAAACCATTCATCGTCTCGGCCTCGCCAACGGCGTTGAAGGCCTGACCATGATCGAGGGCCGGGCGTGTCATAATCTGGAACCGGCGCTCTCATGCGTCGCGGCGCTGCATTCGCCGGAAACCGGAATCATCGACAGCCATGGCTACATGCTGGCGCTGCAAGGCGATCTGGAAGACCGCGGCGGCATGCTCGCCTTTCAAACAACAGTCGAGCGGCTTGAGCCGACAGCAAAGGGCTGGCTGGTGCATTTTGCCGGAAGCGAAACCGGATCGCTGGAGGTTGACGCGGTGGTCAATGCCGCCGGCCTTGGGGCGCAGGCCTTGGGGCGAGCGACCGAAAGTTATCCGCAGGAGCGCGTGCCGCGGCTGGTGCTTGCCAAAGGAAATTATTTCGGCTTCGCGGGTCGTCCCGCATTCTCGCGTTTGATTTATCCGGCACCCGTTGATGGCGGGCTTGGCATCCATGTTACGCTTGATCTTGCCGGACGCATGCGTTTCGGCCCCGATGTCGAATGGATCGATCGTGAGGATTACGAAGTTAATCCATTGCGGGCCGAGAGCTTCTACGAACGCATTCGCACCTATTGGCCGGCCTTGCCCGATGGTTCGCTGGTTCCCGATTATGCCGGCATTCGTCCGAAGCTGACGGGGCCTGGCGAAATCGCCGCCGACTTTTTGATCGACGGACCGGCGGAGCACGGGGTTCCGCGTCTCGTCCAATTATTCGGTATCGAGTCGCCGGGGCTGACGAGTTCACTGTCGATTGCCGAGGATGTGGTGGCACGGCTTGTTGATTGAGAGGCTTGCTATCTTGCGCCACTCATTTTCGCGACTTTTGGGTGATGGTCTTTTGTGCGCTTTTCCTTTGCGAGATTTGTTTTCGCACGGTTCTCTTTCACCCGATTGTCTTTGCCGTCTTTGGCACGGTTCTCTGCTGGCTTTGCCGCCGGAGGCTCGAGCGGCGTAAATTCGGGGTGTGCGATGCCGTCTCTGGTTCTACCGCCGGTGAATGCGACGTAACCGTCATAGGTCGCGACCACATCGCCGGGGCGCAGGGTTGCATCGGTGTTGACATCCATCACAGCCAGCCCAAAGGCGCTGCGTGAGGTACAGCCACAATGCGCTACGACCTTTTTGCGGTAAACATAGGCTCTCTCAAGATCCGCATAGCGTGATCCGTCGGCGGCCACGGCATGTTCGATCTCACTGCCGGAAAACACCTTCGTGCGGCTTGCCGGGCAAAGCGCCGCGCAGGTTTGCACCGGAGTTGCCGCCGCGTGACGCTGCATTGGGAAATAACGCCCATCGCAAAGCCGGACACAAAATGCGACGGCGCGGCCGCTGCCGCCGCCCCCTGACGGTTCGCTCAGGGTCGCCTGCTGATTGGAGGGTTTGCTGCTGCTTCCGAATAGGGACGCCAGAACACCCTGGGCAAACGCGTCCGGCTGCCCCGCCAAAATGATCAGCGCGAGCGCAAGCCCAAATTCGCATGTGCGGCGGGATTGTAAGCCCATCGCAATTATTCCCTAGAAATCCCGGATCTGACCGAGGAGGCTAACAACTGAAGGTAAATGAGGGGTGACCGAAGAGATTCTCGTCTAGGCGAGAAAAATCCAGGCCGTCAGTGCGAAGACCGGCAGCAGAAACAAAGTGGACCAGATGATGAAACCGAAGAAGCTTGGCATTGGAATGCCGCGTTCGGTCGTAATTGCATAGATCATGAAATTCGGCGCATTGCCGATATAGGTCATCGCTCCGAGATAAACCGCTCCCATGGAAATCGCGGTCAGCGTGGAGGCAAGCGGTCCCATGAGTTCCGAGGGATTGCCGCCGGCCATGTTGAAGAACACCAAATAGGTCGGCGCATTATCCAGAAAAGCAGATAGGATTCCCGTCATCCAGAAATAGGCAAGCGGCTGCGGGCGACCGCTGCCGTCGCTCATCAGGGCGAGTAGCGGCGCGAGCGGTCCGTTTGCGCCGGCCCTGAGCATGGCGAGCACGGGAATGATGCAGATGAAGATGCCGGCAAAGAGCTTTACCACTTCTTTGATCGGTTCCCACGAAAAGCCGTTGGCTTCGCGATGTTCGTCGGGCGTCAAGGCAAGAGAAGCGAGCGCAACGAGCAGAAGCAACCCGTCACGAACGAGATTCTGTAACTCAATCTCGACGCCGAGGATGGCAAACGATATGCCCGGCTTCCATGCACCCGAAACCAGAACTGCCGCGACGATTGCGCCAATCAAGAAGAGATTAATGCTGCCGCGAATATGAAGCCGTAGTTTTGGTACCGGTGTTTGCGACAAAATCGGTGTGCCGCCTCGATGGTAGAACCAGCTATCGAGCACGAAAAATATCGCGAGCACCAGGCCCGCGACGAACAGCGTTGCTGAAAATAAATGACGTGTGGTCCATAAAAAATCGACACCGTGCAAAAACCCAATGAACAAGGGCGGATCGCCGAGCGGTGTTAGCGCCCCGCCGATATTCGCCACCAAAAAGATGAAGAACACGAAAGTATGCATCTTGTCGCGTCGCGCCGCGTTGGCTCGTATCAGCGGCCGGATCAGAATCATCGCAGCGCCGGTGGTCCCAACCACACTCGCCATTGTTGTCCCGAGGCCGAGAATCAGAACGTTTGTTGTGGGCGTTCCCCGCAAGTCGCCCGTCACCACAATGCCGCCAGCCACCGTAAACAACGCAAACAGCAGAACGATGAACCCAAGATACTCGGTCAACATGGCGCGCAGAAATGCATCGAGCGCGATCGGCAGCGAATAGATCAAGATAATTGGGATAAGCGTGAGCGCCGACCAGAGCGCGGCGATCTTGCCGTAGTGCCGGTGCCAGAATTTTGGGAACAGCAGGGGCCCCGTTGCGATCGTCAGCAGAATGCCGGCAAACGGCAGGGCCCATGGCCAGGACATCCCCGCGCCATCGGGAACTGTCGGTGCGGCTTGCACGCTTTGGGACGCAAAACCGAAGCTGAAGAAAAGAGCTGTACCCGCGAGTTTTTGAAGCATCGAGTCTTTTCCGTACTCTAATGCGCTTCATCCCAATTATCTGCAGCGCGTGCCTCGACATGCAACGGGACGGAGAGATTAACCGCGGGATGCGGCGCATCCGACATGACCCGGGTGATGACGGGAAGGGTTTGCTCGACTTCGGCTTCGGGCACTTCGAATACCAGTTCGTCGTGCACCTGGAGCAGCATGAGGGCCGACAACCCGGCCTTTTCGAGCGCCGGCTCCATGCGGATCATCGCACGGCGGATAATGTCTGCCGCGGTCCCTTGCAGTCTTGCATTGATTGCGGCGCGTTCATTAAAGGCACGGATCGAGGCATTGCTGGTATTGATTTCCGGATAGTGACAGCGGCGGCCAAACAAGGTCGTGACGTAGCCATGTTTGCGGCAGAATGCCTTGGTGTCCTCCATGTAATCGCGAATGCCGGGGAAACGTTCGAAGTATTTTTTGATATAGGCGCCTGCTTCTTCTCGCGGAATACCTAACTGATTGGCGAGACCAAACGCCGAAATGCCGTAGATGATGCCGAAATTGATTGCCTTGGCGCGCCGGCGCACATCGGACGGCATGTCCTTGACCGGCACCCCGAACATTTCCGATGCGGTCATTGCGTGAATATCGAGCCCGTCGCGGAAAGCAGCTTTCAGGACCGGAATATCGGCGATCTCAGCGAGCAGCCGCAGTTCGATTTGTGAGTAATCCGCCGACACCAGTTTCGATCCGGGAACGGCAATGAAAGCACGGCGAATCTTGCGGCCTTCTTCGGTGCGGATCGGAATGTTCTGCACATTCGGTTCAGACGACGAAAGCCGGCCGGTGGTCGTCGCCGCAAGCGCATAGCTTGTGTGCACCCGATGGGTTTGCGGGTGGACATATCCGGGCAGCGCATCCGTATAGGTCGATTTTAATTTGGTGACTTGCCGCCAATCGATGATTTTCTGCGGCAACAGGTGGCCCTCTTCGGCAAGCTCATCGAGCACCAGTACCGATGTGGACCATGCGCCGGTCTTGGTCTTCTTGCCGCCCGGCAGCCCCATTTTGCCGAACAGAATATCGCCAAGCTGCTTGGGGCTTCCGGGATTGAACGATTCGCCCGCGAGTTCACGGATTTCCGTTTCAAGAGCACCGGCTTTGTGCGCGAGTTCGCTGGAAAGCCGCGACAGCACTTGGGCGTCAATTGATATCCCGCGCCGCTCCATGCGTGAAAGCACGGACACTAGCGGCCGCTCCAGCGTCTCGTACACGGTCGCGGCGCTCTCGGCGGCGAGCCTCGGCTTGAGGGCTTGCCACAGCCGCAATGTGATATCGGCATCTTCGCCGGCATATTCGGTTGCTTTGTCGATCTCGACGCAATCGAACGTCACTTTTGTTTTGCCGGTTCCGGCCACCTCGCCATAGTGGATGGTGCGGTGACCGAGCCATTTCTCTGCGAGATCGTCCATGCCATGCGATCCCCTGCCGGCGTCGAGGACATAGGACATCAGCATCGTATCGTCGAAGGGGAAGAGCGCGATGCCGTAATTGGCAAGGATCACCCAGTCATATTTGAGATTTTGACCGACCTTGAGAACGCTTGGATCTTCCAACAGCCCTTTGAGCGCGTTCAATACTTCAGTGTCGGACAATTGATTAGCAACGCGCTCTCCAGTGAAGAGACTGCCGGCTCCGTTTTCTCCACCCCGCGTGTGTCCGACAGGAATGTAGCAGGCATCGTTGGGATGAATCGCGAGTGATACTCCGCACAATTTGGCCTGCATCGGATCGAGGCTTGTGGTTTCAGTATCGATCGCAACAACGCCAACTTCGCGCGCACGTGCGACCCAGGCGCCAAGCCGATCAAGGCTGCACACCGTTTCATATCGGCTGCGATCGACGCTGCCGTTGCGAGCGCCCTCCGCCCGCGCGTTTGCGAGTGTTTTGGGTGTAAGAGCGTCAACCGCACGATCCTTCGGCGCGCCCGCGTCGAGTGCGGCAGGCGCATCTTTTTGGGTGGGGGCGGCTTTTGAGGCGCCTGCCTTGAGATTTTGATCCGCTTCGACGGCAGCCGGGTCAAGGCCTGAACTCTCCGCCACGCGCCTTGTGAGCGTGTTGAACTCCATCGCCTTCAGGAACGCGACCAGCCGTTTGTGATCGGGCTCGTGGACCGTCAGTTCGGGGATCGCAGTGTCGAGCGGAACATTATCCTCAAGCGTGACGAGCCGCTTGGAGACGCGCGCCTGTGCGGCGAATTCAATCAGGCTTTGCCGGCGCTTTTCCTGTTTGATCTCGGAAGCTCGGCCGAGCAGGGTTTCGAGGTCGCCAAACTCCGTAATGAGTTGTGCTGCGGTTTTCACGCCAATCCCGGGCACGCCCGGGACGTTATCGGTTGAGTCACCGGCGAGCGCTTGCACGTCAATCACCTGCTCGGGAGGCACGCCGAATTTCTCGATCACCTCGGCCCGGCCGATGCGGCGGTCCTTCATCGTGTCGTACATGATGACGGCATCGCTCACGAGCTGCATCAGATCCTTATCCGACGCCACGATCGTCACCGTCGCGCCCGCCTTGGCTGCGATCCGCGCGTAAGTCGCGATCAGATCGTCCGCCTCGTAACCGGACTGCTCCAGGCAGGGAATGTCGAAAGCGCGCACTGCTTCGCGAATAAGGGCGAATTGCGGGATCAAATCATCCGGAGGATCGGGGCGATGCGCCTTGTACTCCGGATAAAACTCCGTCCGGAACGTCTTCTCGGACTTGTCGAACACAACCGCAAGATGGGTCGGCTTTTCCTCCGGCTTCATTTCACGCAACAGCTTCCAAAGCATATTGCAGAAACCGAGCACCGCATTGACCTGCAGCCCGTCGGATTTGCGGCTGAGCGGGGGCAGCGCGTGATAAGCGCGAAAAATATAGGAGGATCCGTCGACCAGGAACACATGGTCGCCGGGCTTCGGCTCCCGCTGATGGGGGGCTGCGGACATGGTCAACTCTTAATTGGGCGGCTCGTTTGCGTTGCTGGGATTATCACGGTCTGACGGGCGAAGGCCACGGGGCATCACGCCCCAGGAGAGTGAGAAATGGGGAAACCTCGTACGATCTCAAGACTTCCCTCTCAAGACTTGCAGCTCAAGACTTGAAGCTCAAGACTTGAAGCTCAAGACTTGCACCAGGGTTGATGGATGGCTCGCCAGCCTAAATGGCCTCTGCTATGAGGCTCATGAGCGGGGCTATGTTCAAATCTGCGCACCTAGCCGTGAAGCTGCCACGGTAACGACCTCAGTCTGGATTTCCTATGCGCGTCACGATGATTGGTACCGGTTACGTCGGTCTTGTGTCGGGGGCCTGTTTTGCTGATTTCGGCCACCACGTGACCTGCGTTGATAAGGATGCCGGGAAGATCGCGGCACTCGAACGCGGCCAAATTCCAATCTATGAGCCCGGCCTCAATGAGCTCGTGCAATCGAACGTTGATGCAGGCCGTCTCTCATTTACCACCGACCTGACAAAGCCGGTGAGCGAGGCCGACGCGGTGTTTATTGCGGTTGGCACTCCTTCGCGTCGCGGCGATGGTCATGCCGATCTCTCCTATGTTCACGCAGCCGCGCGCGAAATCGCCAAAGCGCTGTCGGGGTTCACGGTGGTCGTAACGAAATCGACGGTTCCGGTCGGGACGGGTGATGAGGTCGAGCGGCTGATCCGGGAAACGCGATCTGATGCGGATTTTGCGGTTGTTTCCAATCCGGAATTTCTGCGCGAAGGGGCTGCAATCCGCGATTTTAAGCATCCGGACCGGATCGTCGTCGGGACCGATAATCAACGCGCACGTGATGTGATGGCGGAAATTTATCGGCCGCTTTATCTCAACGCGGCTCCGATCCTCAATACCGATCGTCGCACGGCGGAACTCATCAAATATGCGGCAAACGCGTTTCTTGCCGTGAAGATCACCTATATCAACGAGATGGCCGATCTCTGTGAAAAGGTGGGCGCTGACGTGCAAGAGGTCGCGCGCGGCATTGGGCTTGATAACC
>DATAIA010000802.1:0-2965 GCA_036262895.1 Xanthobacteraceae bacterium | reverse complement strand
GATTGATGTGAGACGAACGCTGGGCGGCGGCGAAGCATTCGGGCGTGCGTTGATGCTGGTATCGTTGGTCACACTTCAAGCAGCGCTCGGCATTTTGACATTGATCAATCAGGTGCCGTTGATGCTTGGGCTGACGCATCAAGCGGTTGCTGTTGCCGTGTTAGCGATGGCTGTTGTTCATGCTGAGCGGTTGATCGCGCCCTTTAAAAAAATCTGAGAGCGTCAGATGAGATTCTATACAAACCGCTGTTAATTTAGCGGCCTCATGGTTCGAGACGGTTGCCGGGCAATCCCTCACCATGAGGTGATAAGGCTTCAATCCTCATGGTGAGGAGGCTCGCTTTCGCGAGCCGTCTCGAACCATGAGAGAGTTCAGATTAGATTCACGCCGCCTCAAGCGCCTGCTCAAGATCGGCAATGATATCTGCCTTGTCTTCGAGGCCAATCGAAAGCCGAACGACGTCGGGTCCGGCGCCTGCCTGAGTTTTCTGCGCATCAGACAATTGCCGGTGCGTCGTCGAAGCGGGATGAATAATCAGCGAACGTGTGTCGCCGATATTGGCCAGATGCGAGAATAGCTGCACGCTCGAGACAAGCTTGACGCCGGCGTCGTAGCCGCCCTTGAGTCCGAACGTGAAGACGGATCCTGCTCCCTTCGGAACATATTTCTTTGCGAGATTGTGATAGCGATCGCCTGACAATCCCGGATAGCTGACCCAGGCCACTTTCTTGTGCTTGGCAAGCCACTCGGCAACAGCAATCGTGTTTTCGCAGTGGCGCTGCATGCGCAACGGCAGCGTTTCAATGCCGGTCAAAAGCAGGAATGCATTGAACGGCGAGAGTGCAGGCCCAATGTCGCGCAGCCCCAGCACCCGACATGCAATAGCGAATGCGAAATTGCCGAACGTTTCGTGCAGAACGATGCCGTTATATTCCGGCCGCGGTTCGGACAGCATGGGGTAGCGCCCCTCGCGCGACCAGTTGAACGTCCCTGCATCGATAATCGCTCCGCCGATCGAATTGCCGTGGCCGCCGATAAATTTCGTCAATGAATGCACGACAATATCCGCGCCGTGATCGATGGGTTTGCAGAGGTAAGGGGTGGCGAGCGTATTATCGACGATCAGAGGGACGCCCGCACGACGGGCAATGGCGGATACCGCTTCGATATCGGTGATGACGCCGCCCGGATTTGCGATCGACTCGATAAAGATTGCCTTGGTCTTCGGCGTGATTGCGCGTTCGAAGGTTGAGATGTCGTCGGGATCGGCCCAGACCACATTCCAACCGAAATTTTTGAAGGCATGATTGAATTGGTTGATCGAGCCGCCATAGAGCTTGCGAGATGCCACAAACTCATCGCCCGGTGTCATCAGCGTGTGCATGATAAGAACTTGGGCGGCGTGGCCGGATGCAGTCGCCAGCGCCGCGGTGCCGCCTTCGAGGGCCGCCATCCGCTCTTCCAGGACGGCATTGGTCGGGTTGCCGATCCGCGTGTAGATGTTGCCGAAGCTTTGCAGGCCGAACAGCGAAGCGGCGTGATCGACATCGTCAAAGACGAAGGACGTCGTCTGGTAGATCGGAGTGGCCCGGGCGCCGGTGGTCGGGTCAGGTTGAGCGCCGGCATGGATGGCGAGCGTCGAAAAACCGGGAATGCGATCTGTCATCTTCTTGTCCTTCGGGGCAGGTGGGCCAGCCTTATTCAGCCGTGCGCAATTGTTTAAGGCGGGGTGTTTAGAGCATTTTTGACGCGTCGGGGGAACTGGGATTTGGCAAATCGTTGAGGGTTAACCGGCGTCTGTGACACCCTTTTGAAGGCGGGTGGCGGCATCGGTGGTCCCTCCAGCCATCGTGCTGCGCCCGAGGGACATGCGTTGAACGCCGCTCCCCAGGAGTTTTGCCCGTTTGGAGGTGAGGGTGCGCGAGTTAACGCCAATCCATCCGATTTCGGATGACAGCCGGCCGTATTCGATTTTCGGGCAGCGGTTCATCACCACTTTAAGACCGGCAGCTTCCGCCTTTGCGGCGGCAGCCTCGTTATAGACGCCAAGTTGCATCCAGATCACCTGCGGGCGCGGCTGAAGTGTCAGCGCGTCTTCGACGATTGGAAGGACGAATGCGGAACCGCGGAAAATATCGACCATGTCGACCGGTTCCGGAATGTCAGAAAGTTTTGCGTAGCACCTGCATCCAAGCAGATCTTTGCCGGCCAATCCGGGATTGACAGGAAGCATTTTGTACCCGCGCTCAAGCAAATATTTGAAAGCGAAATAGCTTGGACGGCTTTCGTTTGCTGAAGCGCCAACCATTGCGATCGATTTCACCGTGTTGAGAATGCCACGGATAAAGCTATCAGGGTATGTGTCGTGGTTCATCGTTGTCATTCATTGGGCGTACCGCGGCAGAAGAAATTTTTCGATGCCGACTATCGAGATTAGCACCATTAAAATCATCAATATAGTGTAACAATCGCCAATCTCGCCGATACCTGGCTTCTGGATAATATGATTTTGCAGTTATGATGAAATTTTTTCAATTTGGGGCTATCGCTTAGTACTTCTTACTTCTTCAATCTCGGCAGGTTTCAGGGCGAAATACAAGGAACGCCCATCCGCTGTTTTGATCTGTGGAGGTTCACCACCGGCGCTCAACATCTGAATGCGCAAGCGATTGATCGCAAATCCTCCAGAAAGATCGCCGCGTTTTAGGCGAAAATGAAGGGTATGTACCGGTCCCACGGACATATCGATATCCGTGCGCGCAAACACGGTGCCATTGAGCGATACGACGATTTGAGGTCGATCTATTCCACCATTGATGAAAATTGGCGCCTTGATCGCAAGATCATTACATGCATCTCCAATGCGAAAGCCATAGGTGAGAGAAGGATTTGAGCCACTCCCAAACCACGGATGTCCTCCAGTTTTTATGCTGTAGTGCTCAGTAAGCGGAGAGAAAAAATGAA
>DATAIA010000801.1:0-3351 GCA_036262895.1 Xanthobacteraceae bacterium | reverse complement strand
TGGCCCGCGATCACCATGCCATCAGCTAGACGAAAGCTCGTGGTGGTCATCCCTGGCAGGATCGACGAAAAGATCGCATACATCACAAGACGCGATGCCTGCGGCAACTTCTCGACCTCTCGCCGATACAGCATTTCAAGCTCGAGAATCTGTGCCGGCTGGTTCGGAAAGAAAGGCGCGCTTGCCGCCGCCTTCGCCCAGCCCAACGCATTTCCGCTGGCCCGCAAGAGATGACTCGTTTGCTCCAGCTGCCTGTCGCGCTCCCCCATCGCAGCGATCAGCATTCGCACCTGCCGTTCGCGTTCCGCAAGCAAGGTGTTGAGTTGATCGATGGATTGCCCCTCAATGAGTTGGCCAGCTGAAATTTCTTGATCAAGTGCTTGGTTGTTCATTCCAATCTTCATTGTCTTATCGGCCGCGTAATGCGCACCGGTAGGCTTTGGGGTCTTAAGTCAGGCTTTCAGATGCGCCGCCACGCATGGGATGTGATGATCCGCCGTGACCTGCCTCATATCCGACACAGCGGCGACGGCTCTGCGCATACGCGAGACCGCAGTTGTGGTTCGAATGCAAGGTGAATGTCCAGCAGGTCTGGTCGATGGAATCGAAGCGACAAGAGGGCAAAAGCGAAAAGACCGACTCATAGCTGGCTAACGACGCACTGCTGCGGAACTTGAGGGAAGATGTTGGCGAAATGTCGCTAACGGTTGCAGGCAGACGCTTGCGCCCGCAGAGGAGAGACAGTTCTTTCCGAGGACAGCAGCTGAAGAAAGAGCGGGGGTTACTCGGCAACCCCAAGAGCCAAGGGCAGCGTTGATCTCATCCGGTTTGTTCAATTCTTTCGCCAGAACTTCCTCGGGGGTGCCCCAGCCCAGGTCGGCATCTGGCGAGATCGGCCATTGAGCAAATTGGCGATATCGTTGAGCCTCGTTGAGCTGGGCCGCTCCCAGCAGCCCATTTACATTTCATTCGGGCTGTTGCGCTTGAACTGCCCCCTGCGTCAACACCGCATCGCGCTTGCCCAACAAATGCCCGCGCAGAATCTCCGCCATCCGCCTGCCATCGCGCGCCTCGAGCGCGCGAATCATCTCTTCATGTTCGCGAATGGCGCTATCCCACTTCGCCGTTGAAAAATTCGATCGAAACCGCAGCGCTTGCAGCCGCCGGTTCAATGAGACGTACACCTGCCGAAGCGCCGTATTGCGCGCCGCTTCGTTGATGCGGTCGTGAATCGCGTGATTGCGCGCGTAATACCCCGATAAATCGTTCTGTGCGCGGCAAACGAGCATCTCGTTATGCAGTGACTTGATCCCCGCCAGTTCGGCCGGCGTCATGCGCTCGCAGGCGAGCTCACCCGAGAACGCCTCCAAACCGCTCATCAATTCGAACATTTCGCGGATTTCCCCCTCGGTCATCCGCGAGACCGTCGCGCCGCGGTTCAGCGAAAGCTCCACCAGGCCTTCGGCGGCGAGCACCTTCAGCGCCTCGCGCAGCGGCGTGCGCGAAATTCCCAGCCGCTCGCACAGCTCGCGTTCGTTCAACTTCATACCGGGCGCGAGCACGCCCTCGACGATGAAATTGCGCAGGTGATCGACCACCGTATCGTGCAGTCGCTGCCGCTCGACTGGCGGCAAAAGCGGCACTACGTTCTCGACTGGCATTTCAGTGTTTTGCATGCGATTCACCCCATTTACAGGTGTCAATTTTACCGCACTGCCCAAAGCCGCCTTGACCGACAAGGGTTATCCCCGATGCATTCCCGCTTTCCTTGATCCTCATCATAGACTAAAGTTTTTTGCATGCAAAATCCAAAAAAGGGACCCTGACATGCTGAAGCTCGACTTCCACC
Organism: Xanthobacteraceae bacterium; assembly: GCA_036262895.1. Lineage (GTDB taxonomy): Bacteria > Pseudomonadota > Alphaproteobacteria > Rhizobiales > Xanthobacteraceae > AP-16. The sequence goes on along the minus strand of DATAIA010000801.1, from coordinate 1,502 downwards.
CCGCTGGCCGTCATTTCCTGCAGATTCCCGGACCGAGCCCGGTGCCGGATCGAATCCTGCGAGCCATGAGCTATCCGACGATCGACCATCGCGGGCCGGAGTTCGGCGCACTCGGGCTCAAGGTGCTCGAGGGCATCAAAAAGATCTTCAAGACGACACAGCCTGTGGTCATTTATCCGGCCTCGGGCACCGGCGCGTGGGAAGCCGCGCTGTCCAACACCCTAAGCCCGGGCGACACCGTGCTCATGTTTGAGACCGGCCACTTTGCAACGCTCTGGAAGAAGATGGCCGAAAACCTGGGCCTGAAGCCTGAGTTCCTCGGCTTGCCGGGTATTGAAGGCTGGCGCCGCGGCGTGCAAGCCGACATGATCGAAGCGCGCCTGCGCGCCGATACGGCTCATACGATCAAAGCCGTTTGCGTGGTGCACAACGAAACTTCGACGGGCGTCACCTCGAACATTGCGGCCGTGCGCCAAGCCATCGATGCGGCGAAACACCCTGCCCTGCTGCTCGTCGATACGATCTCCGGGCTCGCCTCGGCTGATTACCGTCATGACGAATGGGGCGTGGATGTCACCGTGTCCGGATCGCAAAAGGGCTTGATGCTGCCGCCCGGCATCAGCTTCAACGCCGTTTCGCAAAAGGCGATCGAGGCGAGCCGCACGGCCAAGCTGCCCCGCGCGTTCTGGGGTTGGTCTGAAATCATTGAAATGAACAAGCAGGGCTACTGGCCGTACACGCCCAACACGAACTTGCTGTACGGGCTTTCGGAAGCGCTCGAGATGATCCTCGACGAGGGGCTCGAGAATGTCTTCGCCCGCCACCAGCGGCTCGCCGCTGCGTGCCGCTCAGCCGTCACTGCGTGGGGGCTCGAAATCCAATGTGCGGACCCGGCCGTCTACTCGCCCGTTCTCACAGGTGTCATGACGCCGGTGGGCATCGATTCGGACGCCGTGCGCAAGGTCATCTATGAGCATTTCGACATGTCGCTCGGCACCGGGCTCGGCAAGATCAAGGGGCGCATGTTCCGCATCGGTCACCTCGGCGAGTGCAACGATCTTACGCTGATGGCGACGCTTTCCGGTTGTGAAATGGGTTTGCAGCTCGCAGGCGTAAAGCTCGCTGGCAGCGGCGTGACAGCCGCGATGGATTACCTCGTGAGCCATGTTGCGAAGCCCCAGCTAAAAGCGGCTGCCTGAACGGCGGTAAGTCCCGTGGATCGACGAACCCATGCGCCCATGGGCTCGTCGGCCTAGGGGGCGGCTACCGCCATCGAACTGCTCGGTGGTAGCCTGCAGTACGAAGCTCTTCGAATCAACGGAACGTGAACTCGATGCGCAACTCAAATTCGCACGGACTCATCCAGCCCATTCGACTGATGCCGGCGCCCGCGGGCGCCGCGCTTGCGCCACTGGCGGCGCGGCTCTCGAAGGAACTGCGAGGCGACGTGCTGTTCGATCGCGCATCGCGCGGTCGCTATGCGACCGATGCATCGATCTACC
>DATAIA010000800.1:0-4878 GCA_036262895.1 Xanthobacteraceae bacterium | reverse complement strand
GGTAGATCGCATCACCGAACTCCTCGCAGATCTTAAAGCTGAGAAGGCAGCACTCCATCCGGTCAATGAAGAGGACCTTAGATAGGCGCCCGACCAATCGAGTTGTCAGCACTGACTAGCGCGGCTCTCTAGATACCGGGTTAGTTGGCTCTCGAGATGCCAATAACCGTTCATCCAGCCAGCCATGAACGACAATCCGTTCCTCCGGCGTGCAGTAGAAGTTGACTGCGTTACGGATCATCACCTCGATCTCTGCGTCTGTTACTAATCTTTGTACCAATCAATCCTCCGAAACTCATGACGCGATCGGCGACAACTCAGGAAGTAACGGTGCGCCCATCGACGTCCGATTGCAATGCTTCCATCCTTCGTGGCCCCACCCCATAGATGCTGCACCTGTCTCCCTCGTGGCACTGGTTCACGATTCAAATTGCATGAGGGGCTCGGTCACCCGTCTGCTACAGACTGAGGGAGGGCACATCCCCAGCGTCAGTTTGGCTGACCCTCTTAGTCCTCACGGTTTTTGCTGGCCTGCTGTGGGTGGTCGTGTGGGTGCCGTACTGAGACACCAGCCCCAATAGCGTGACGGGCCGCGGGAAAGGTCTGCTACCGTGCTGGATGGCACATTACCCACCGTTACCGGCAGTTGGCAGCGGTACAGGGCATCGATGGCCGTGTGTCGGAGCGCATCCGATTCCAACGAGGGGAGACCCGTGATTATCAGATTATCCGCAATCATCGTTGCGCTGTGCCTGGCAAGTCCACCCACGCTGCGGACGTCAACAGCGGCAATTTCATGCTGCCCTACTGCAAGCAATGGGTTGAAAGCGAGAGAATGTCCGACCGTTTCTCAGGGATTTGCGCGGGGACTATTGCGACTTTGGCATGGAATGCTTCGGCGCTAGAGTATCCGTGGCGGTTCTGTGCTCCCGACGGCGTCACGAATGGCCAGCTCGGCCGGGTCGTCGTCAGCCACTTTGAGAAACATCCCGAGGAGCTGCATCTCGAATTCAGAAAACTAGCGCTTGATGCTTTGAAGCAGGCTTGGCCGTGCAGGGAGACTGCTGACGCGCACTTGCGTTCGGGCGAGGTGTTTACCGCCCGGCCATCAAAACGAATCCGCGACCGGCGCTGTGTCATTTTTGGGCTACTCGTGGACAGCGCGGGAGAACCAGCCAATCGTGTAGACCTCTTCGCTTCATGATTGCCCCTCTGGGGCCTGCACCGCTTGTTGCCGCGCTTCTTCGGGTGCGGTGCTGCAGCCGCCCGACGTTCTGAGCAGCTACATTACATGGCCCCGGCCACAGCCGAATTGGTGGCTAAGCTGCAACGCTCAAACCCGTCGGCAATGCCACTAAAAGAGCGAGCCGGCGCCCCGAACCATCGGGAGCTCTTCACACCGTCGAAGCCGCAGCGGCATAAGAACGCTAAATGAGCGCGATCACGGCTAGGGCCCCCTCCGCGCCTAGGTTGGTCAACAGCATCACTGCAGCTAATGCACTTATGCTGAGAAAGGATACGGTGATGATGAGGGCGGTCGATGCGGACGTGATAGGCAGCGTTCTGGTTACCAGCCTTTGCGATATCTTTAAGCGCCCACGTCAGATGCTGGATAGCGCTCTGGGCGTTCGCATTATACACGGGCACTGGACTTTTCGGGCCAAATTTTATTCTCCCCACTGGCATGCTACGACACAGCCGCTGGGACAATGAACCGCGCGAGTTTGTGTGGGAAGCAAATCAATCATCATAGCTTCCCACAATCGTCACAGCTTCCCGCAAAGTGGGGCGTCGCGGCAATCAGTAGCCATATCCTCCCGGGCAAACCCAGTTGCCGTAGGGGTCGTAACCGCAGCCGCCGCGATAGTATGCCCCCGCCGCTGCGGCGCCCACGGCCGCTGCACCCACCGCTGCCGCTCCATAGCCGCGGTAGGGGCCTCGATAGCCGTAGGCACCTCGGTAGCCATAGCGCCCGCCTCGTACAGCGACAGCGCCACCTCGGGCTCCCCGCACCGCGACTGCGCCGCCTTATGCGCTCCGCAAGGCAGGCCTGCCTGCGCCAGGCCATAGCGAAATCCTACGGGAGGCGTGAAAGCGCAGGATAGATGGCGGTGGTGATGAACATATCCTTGGCGTTCGGAGGACCTACGCCGATCTTTTGCAGGCATTGCGCCGTGTGCATATGAAGCATGGGTATGTTACGCAAAATGTCGCCATGCCCGCCGACAACTGCATTGGTGGTCCAAGCCTTACTGCTCCGTGCAAACCTTTCGTTCGAGCGTCGTTTCCATCGGTTGTCTCAAAGCGCACGCCGTACCTTCCGGAGTCCGGCCGTTAGCTAGAACATTGACCGTCGCAGTGAGATACGCTCGCTCTTCGACGCATTGCTCAGCACAACAGGCCTTCAGGATTTGCTTTTTTCTCGATCGAGGATCGGCTGGGGACCGCTACGGCCTGACCGAAGCTGGCCCGCCGGTTCACGCTGGCCAGACAAAGTTGTGGCCCCGTCCAGGGCAAGAAAGACGGGGCCACAATTAGCCTTCAGAAGCCTTGGGGGCACGACTGAAGGCGCCGCTCTAACCCCCGATCGGCCGTAAAGGTTCCGAGGCAGCCCAACCGATATTTAACCTCAGCCGATTAGGAATCTTATCAATCGCGGACGGGAGTGGGGCCGCGAGAGTAAATCGTAGAGCCGTCGCTGTCTCAACCCAGCGGCGGCTTTTTCGTGTCGATTGACTAGAATCAAATGAGTCGTTTACTGGAACTCAGCTACTTGGAGCGCCCGCCATGAAGATAATTTCGGGATACATCGACGATGCTCTGACATTTGAGCGCTTGGCCGCTGAAGAGGAAATCCGAAATTGAAGGCGGAATTGAACGCCCAGGCGAAGACTTATCGGAAGCTAGCTGTAGAACGGGCGTCCAGGTTTGGCTTGGCGCCATCTGCAGCCAATGGACATGCCTAACTTCTAGGCTAGAAAGCTATTCGTTTCCGGTGCACGGTAACGGAATGGGCAAAAAGCTTTATCAGCGCCTGCTTGAAGTCGAGATATTTCACCTCACTCCCACGCAGTGGGAATGGCGAGTGTACCAAGGCGATACGCCGCTAAAGACCGGCTTGGCCGTATCGCGTCATGACGCACAAACTGATGGTGATACTGCCCTGTTTCGCCTGCTTGCGGCTGATGGCTAGCTGAACAGCTGTTGCATTTTCGGTCAAAAATCGCGGCACGCCATTTGCAATTCCATTTCTGTCGGAAGTTCAGTCTCCGGCCATGGGAATGCCAACGCCGCACCAGCACTCGTTTTCCGCTGGGCGGCGTTTTCCGTTGGAACTTGACGCTTGTCACCTGGTTGAAGAGGGCCTGTTGCCGACCTCATCACAGGAGCAAGTGGTAGGCTGTGGCCGTCGGTTTACGCCCAATCCGACGGCCTCAAGCCCGCTCCAAGATACTGAGGTACCGGGCTCGCCCGACAGATCGGCGATCAGCAGACCTGGGGCGCATCAAGGACTAATGCGGACCTGGAGCGGCAGCTTCGCGAGCTGCCTGCCGCGATCCCAAATTGTGTTGGTCCCACGCATCAACATGGTTATGCTGACAGAGTGAGCGATCGTGCGCTATTGTGGCATCTGTCGCCTTAATCTGGCTTATGCATTAGGTTTCCATGCGAACTGCAGTTGAGTGCCGCAAGCTGGCCGCTTCTTACGCGGCTAAGGCAAGCGAGTTGAACCATTCTCCTAAGATGGCCTCAGTGCTGAGGGAAATTGCCGCAAGGTTGAGGGGGCTTGCGGATCACTACGACAAATTTTTCGTTGTCGGCGAAGAAGAAGCCGCGCGCCGAACGAGAGGCCGCCTCAATTAGCGGCTCATTCAAGGGAATTTCGCCTGTATGGCGGAAGCATTCGGCACCGAATTTACCATCGTTGAGGTGAACCCAGACGACGTGGAATCACCGACGCAGATGTGGGTTGCGCTCGCGAAGCCAAATCAGGCGCTGACCTTGGTCCTCGCTGCCGTACCAACAGGATGGACAGCGCGTCGACGCCGAATTTGACTTCTTTAGCTGACATAGTGACCTCCATTTTCAACCGATCAGATCCCCAAGACCGCGTGACCGGGCGGTTTCTTGAGGAATGAGATTTGGGTGCGGGCCTTATCCTTCGAGACGCCGGCTGCTCAGAAGGGAGCGGGTGCCGCCTAGGCGGCCTTCTGCTTGGCCGCCGGAAGGCCGGTGAGGACGCCCAAGATGTCGCTTTCCTTCATGATCAACAGCTCGTGGCCGTCGATTGTGACTTCGGTGCCAGACCAATTGCCAAACAGCACGCGGAGTAAACGCGCGTGAGACGTCTGCGATTGCGTGTCAGACTCGGGGCCATGGTTACAGAGTCGTCATCCTAAGCATTGAGCACCACATAACAGCCGGGCACAATGTCAAGAAACAATATACAAAATAGAAGGGGTGTCTGGACCCGTGCTGCTCATTTCGTTGTTCCCTAATCTTGGCGAGCCGACCGTTCAGCTCTTTGTGCCCGTCTTCGCGAGTTCGGCTTCCACGCCAGCGGCGCAGGCCTTGGCAAATGAATAGTCCATGCTCGTGGAGGCAACGGTCTTGACGTATTCGCTGATGACATTGTCCTTTGAGTAAGACCCCGCCGCCTTGAACTTGGCGACGGCGCCGTCGGCCGCGGTGAACTGCCCGACGCATATCGGGACAAGGACAGACATCCGGCCGCTAGTCTCTGCCATGGCCGTCATGGTTTTTGCAGTGCCGCCGGTGACCCAGCCACCCCACATAAATCCGATCGTCATCGTCGCAACAGCGCCGAACGCGATACCCTGGAGAAAGCGGGTCCGCGCCTCACCTTGCAAAATTTCC
>DATAIA010000799.1:0-2259 GCA_036262895.1 Xanthobacteraceae bacterium | reverse complement strand
TTGACAAGGCGCTGCCGCCTTTAACGGCCTGGATCATGTCAGTATCGTGAATCATACTTACCACTGGTAGGGCGGCTTGGCGCAAGGCGGGGCAGTACTGAGCATATTCCAAGCCGGAGGTGTCACGGACAACCGCCCGTGCTGATGGCGGTTTCCCGATTGGAGGGAAGTGAGATGTCCGACGGAATCAACCATCAACGCCGCCGCCTTATTAACGCTGGGGGCATGATCGCCGCCGCGGCCCAGCTCGGCGTCTCCGGTTTCGCGAGAGCGCAGTCTGGCAGGATGAGTTCAGGAGAACCGTCGACGAACAGCGTGTGGCGAATGAACCTAGCGGCGGTCCAATTGCCGGTTCAAGGCGAGTTACCTTCATTCGACGGTGCGATCGGATGGCTCAATTCGCCGCCGTTGACAGCAGCCGGCCTGCGCAAAAAAGTCGTCGTTGTCGATTTTTGCACTTATACCTGCATCAATTGGCTTCGCTCGCTTCCGTATGTCCGAGCATGGGCCGAAAAATACAAGGATAGAGGCTTAGTGGTAATTGGCGTGCATACGCCCGAGTTTGTTTTCGAGAAGAACATTGACAACGTACGCCGCGCACTAAAGAGCATGAGTGTCGATTATCCGATTGCGGTCGACAGCAACTATGTGATCTGGCGGGCATTCCATAACGAGTATTGGCCGGCCCTCTACTTCGTCGACGCGCAGGGGCGCATTCGACATCATCACTTCGGTGAGGGAGAGTACGAACATTCGGAAAGGGTCATTCAACAACTGCTGGTCGAGGCTGGAATCGAGGGCATCGGCGATGGTTTGGTTTCGGTCAATGCGGGTGGTGTGGAAGCCCCGGCCGATTGGGGGAGCTTGAATTCACCGGAAAACTATCTCGGCTATGACTTGACGGAGAATTTTTCGTCTCCCGGTGGAGGGGTACTGGATCAGCGTCGCGACTACGCTTTCCCCACACGCTTGAGCCTCAATCATTGGGCCCTTTCGGGCGATTGGACGTTGAACGAGCACGCCGCCGTAATGAACGAGGCCAATGGCCGGATTGCGTACCGCTTTCACGCCCGCGATCTTCATCTCGTCATGGCACCGGCACAAAGAGGAAAGCCCGTTAAATATAGCGTGCTGATTGATGGGCAGCCGCCTGGCGTTGCCCACGGATCTGATCTGGACGAGCAGGGTAAAGGCAATTTGGTCGAACCGCGGCTGTATCAGCTGATCCGGCAAAAGCAGCCCATTGTTGAACGTCAATTCGAGATTGTGTTTCTCGATCCTGGCGTGCAGGCGTTTGTGTTCACCTTTGGCTAATACCCGGAAAAGGACAGGGGAGCGTCTCGACTTGATCGCTCGAACCGCTACCAATCCGCTACCAATCTGGATGCCGGATGTGATACCGCGCACTTATCAGCCCTTGCGGCGTTCGCTGGAAGCGCGCGGGCACGCTCGCGTGGGATGGATGTTCATTCTGCTGGCGCCGGGAGCGATGACGCCGCCAAGGACCGCCCGCTGCGTCTGCGTTGCAGAATCACCCCTCAAAGCGTTTGGGGATTAACGTTTGTCACCGTTGCTCGTGACATCTTTTCGGGCGGAGTGCAACGGGGTGCGCCGGGTTCAGGAGGACATCGATGACGGTCGATCGCCGCTGCGTGCTGTGTGTGCTGCTGCTGTTGGCGCCCGGCACCCATGCCGAGGACGAGTTGCAGAACCGCGGTCATGATCCCTTCTTCCAGATCTCCTCGGCGATTCCCAAATGCCCCGAACCCGCCGGCCCGCGCGTGGATGAATCCGAGTGGAAGCGCGAGTCGCATCACCGCATTGAGCACGGCAACCACTGCTGGCTGGAAGGACGTTGTCGCCTGCCGAACTCCTTTGCATACGACGAGGAGATTGCCGACAGCACACGCCGCCGGTTGCAATGGTTGTCGGCCAATTTGCCGGCGTGGAGGCAAAGCACGTTGTGGGTGACCGTGTGGCAGCGCTGGGTGCTGGTCCAGGGCTGTGTGGCATTGGGATTTCCGTTGGCGCAGTTCATGGCCGCGCTGCGCGAGGTTCCGGACGTCGAGCTCGTCGTCGATGAGACGACTGCGCATCCGGAGCAGCAGGTGCCATATGCGCTGTTCCGCAAGGGCTCGGTATCTGAGGGCAGCCCGAAAGGAGGCGCAATCGGCAGCCCGGTAAGGTAGACCGCACTCGAGACAGGAAATGCCGATACGGTGCTGGAAGCCCGCTATATGCGGAGTCTGGCCGCTCTGC
>DATAIA010000798.1:0-2119 GCA_036262895.1 Xanthobacteraceae bacterium | reverse complement strand
TCGATGATGTCGGCTATGGGTCAAAAGCTGACGTCGTGGATGCCGTCGAACTAGGCCCGCTAAGGGCCACTTGCAGACTTCCGAACTGATAGCGGCTAGGTCGGCTGTGCCATCAAAGCGGACGTCGTGGGCTCGGTCAATCATTCCGGCATCGGGCCTGGAGAGGTCAGCATGAATAGAGGCCTTGCGGCCTCTCCCAGAAGTCCGGTATCGACGTATACTTATGCCGATCAGCGTTTCTGAACGACTGCAGCAGCCTTGGAAGCCGCGTCGATGCCGACAAGATCGCGTGGCGGCCACGGGATTAAGATCCCGTATTCCCTGGGCGTTTCGGCTCGGCGAGTTTCCGAACGCTGGAATTCTTGCCTGATCCCTTTTACACTCGGTCGAGACATGGAGCGATCATGGCGCAAGAAGGGGCGGCCCGAGGACGCAGGTTGGCGGCGATCATGGTTGCCGACGTAGCCGGCTATTCACGGCTCATGCACAATGACGAAGAGACTACGCATGCCCGCCTCTCCGCGATTCTGACAGATACTATCGAGCCCGCCATTGCGGAGCACGGAGGTCGCATCGTCAAGTACACCGGTGACGGCTTCCTCGCGGAGTTTCCGAGCGCGGTCGAGGCGGTTCGAGCAGCCGAGCATTTTCAGGGAAACGTTCGGAATCTCGCAGCCGAGGAAGCGGAAGAGAAACGTATTGTTTTCCGCGTCGGCATCAATGTCGGCGACGTGATCGTCGAGGCGAGCGATATCTTCGGCGACGGCGTCAACATCGCTGCCCGGCTTGAAGGGATCGCCGAGCCGGGCGGTATTTGCATTTCCGCGTCAGCCCATGATCAGGTCAGCGGTAAGATCGATGTCGAATTCACCGATCTGGGCGAGCACAACCTCAAGAATATTGCGCGTCCGATACGCGCCTATGCCGTGAAGCCCTACGGACCCGACTTGATCAGGCACGGCTTTGCGCCTCGTCAGCCCGCCGCTCCACGTCTGTCAATCGTCGTCCTTCCTTTCACAAATTTCGGTGGCAATCCCGAGCAAGACTATTTTGTCGACGGCATCACCGAAAGTCTGACGACCGATCTGTCGCGCATACCGGGTTCCTTCGTCATCGCGCGCAACACTTCTTTCACCTTCAAAAACAAGCCAGTGGACGCTCGGCTGGTCGGCCGCGACCTCGGCGTGCGCTATGTGTTGGAAGGCAGCGTGCAGGGTAGCGGCGATCGCATCCGCGTGAACGCTCAGCTCATCGATGCGTCGACCGGCGCACACCTCTGGGCCGAGCGTTTCGACAAGCCACGCGCTGACATATTCGACATGCAGGACGAGATCACCACGCGCCTTGCGCGAATTGTCGGTGTCGAGCTTGTCGCCGCTGAAAGCCGGCGGGCGGAGCGCGAGCCTGCAGCGAGCATGGACGCCGTCGACCTCGCCATGAGGGGCTGGGCAATTCTCAACCAACCCCTGTCGTTGCGGAGCCACCGCGCGGCATGCGATCTCTTTGAAGATGCCCTTCGGCGGGACGATCGCAATGTCGAGGCATTGATCGGCCTAGCCACCTATCACTCTGATGAGATTCGTATCTTTGCGTCGACCAACCGGGGTGAACAGCTGCGTATTGCCGAGACGGCAATCACCAAGGCATTGAGTGTCGCTCCGCGTAACGCCTCTGCTCACCTGGTCTACGGCAATGTTCTGCATGTCTCAGGAGCAACGGAGCGGTCGCTGCGCGAATTCGAATATGCCATAGCGCTCGATCACAACCTGGCTTGGGCCCACGCCCAAGCAGGCTTCGCGAAGGTACTGCTGGGGCGTGCGGAGAAGGCGGAAGCGGACCTTCTGAACGCGATCCGGCTGAGCCCCCGCGATCCCGGATTGGATCGCTGGCACGCCCTGCTAGGGATTTCGGACCTATTTCTTGGACGACTTGGAACGGCGCTGGATCGATTGGGCAAGTCGTTAGAAATGAACCCGAACGTCGCCATGGTCCATTTTTTCTTCGCCGCAGCGTTGGGTCTGAGCGGCCGCTCAGACGAGGCGAGTGCGGCGAGGGACGCCGGCCTCCGAATAGATTCGAACTTTACCGTGGCCCGATTTCGCAACGAGCGGCGAAGTCA
>DATAIA010000797.1:0-8542 GCA_036262895.1 Xanthobacteraceae bacterium | reverse complement strand
GACGGTCGCGGTCAGCCGGTCGGGGGACAGGCCCCATTTCTTCGTGAGAAGGCTCCACGCCAGTTCGATCGCGCGTTCTTTGAAATAGTCGCCGAACGAGAAATTGCCGAGCATCTCGAAGAAGGTGTGGTGGCGCGCGGTATAGCCGACATTGTCGAGATCGTTGTGCTTGCCGCCCGCGCGCACGCATTTTTGCGAGGTCGCCGCGCGCGAATAAGGCCGCTTTTCGATGCCGGTGAAGACGTTCTTGAACTGCACCATCCCCGCATTGGTGAACATCAAGGTGGGATCGTTGCGCGGGACAAGCGGGGATGACGGCACGATTTCGTGCCCGTTCTTGGCAAAGTAGTCGAGAAAGGTCGACCTGATTTCGTTGACGCCACTCATCCGCCCACAACCCTTGTCCCAGTGCCGGATCAGGCCTAACGCCCACCGGCTTGACGTTATTTAGGGGTTGTAGCGAGGGGCTCAAAGCAAGTCCAGGAAAGGACATAGGCGGAGAGCCCTAACCGGGGCTCTTTCGCCGCATTGTAAGGACGCTCGCCCTGAGAAGCTCGTAAGACAAGGCAGATTCACGTAGCCCTCATTCTGAGGAGGCTCGCGCAGCGAGCCGTCTCGAAGGATGAGGGCTCTATACATGACTTCATTCTTCGAGACGGCCGCCTTACTGGCGGCCTCCTCAGAATGAGGTCTCATTGGCCTGAGCCTAGGCCATTCCAACCTGTTAGCAAAACGGCCATCTCGGAATTACCGAGATGGCCGTGTCTACCGGGGCTCATCCCTCGGCCGCCTCGTCGCCGTCTTCGTCGCTATCGGGTTTGGCAAGGATCTGCTCGGAGATCAGGCCTGAATTCTGACGGATCGCCGCCTCGATCTTAGCTGAGATCTCCGGATTGGCCTTGAGGAAGGTCTTGCCGTTTTCGCGGCCCTGGCCGATGCGCTGGCTGTCATAGGAGAACCAGGCGCCCGACTTCTCGACCACACCGGCCTTGACGCCGAGATCGAGAATTTCGCCGGTTTTGGAAACGCCTTCGCCGTACATGATGTCAAACTCGACCTGCTTGAACGGAGGTGCAAGTTTGTTCTTCACGACTTTGACACGGGTCTGGTTGCCGACCACCTCGTCGCGCTCCTTGATGACGCCGATGCGGCGGATATCGAGGCGAACCGAGGCATAGAATTTCAGCGCATTGCCGCCGGTTGTGGTTTCGGGCGAGCCGTACATCACCCCGATCTTCATGCGGATCTGGTTGATGAAGATCACCATCGTGTTCGATTTGGAGATCGAACCGGTGAGTTTGCGCAGCGCCTGGCTCATCAGACGCGCCTGCATGCCGGGTTGGCTGTCGCCCATATCGCCTTCAAGCTCAGCGCGGGGGACGAGCGCGGCAACGGAATCGATCACGAGCACGTCGATGGCGCCGGAGCGCACCAGCGTGTCGGCGATTTCAAGGGCCTGCTCGCCTGCATCGGGCTGCGAGATCAAAAGCTCGTCGACATTGACGCCGAGCTTGCGCGCATAAACGGGATCGAGCGCATGTTCGGCATCAACGAAGGCGCAGATGCCGCCCTTCTTCTGCGCTTCGGCAACGGTGTGCAGCGCCAGCGTGGTTTTGCCCGATGATTCCGGGCCGAAGATTTCAACCACCCGGCCGCGCGGCAGGCCGCCAATGCCGAGCGCAATATCAAGTCCCAGCGAGCCCGACGGAATGGCCTCGATATCCATCGACCTGTCGTTTTTGCCAAGCCGCATGATCGAACCTTTGCCGAATGCGCGTTCGATCTGAGAGAGCGCCGCATCAAGCGCCTTTGTCTTATCCATGGATGATCCTTCAACAAGACGGAGGGCCGCCGAACTCTGACTCATTTTCGCGCTCCTTATGACCGGGTTTGGGTGGACCAGCAACGTGAGAAAAGTGTCTGGGGATGAGGTGCAACACCGCGGCCCCGGGAGAATCTGATTGAGAGGTCAACGTACACGATATGTTCTATGTTCGCAATATGTTCTTTTTGGGGAAAAGGCAGGTCTATGTCGGTAATGGGGATATAAGGTCGTACGCGCGTGTACTATTTCTCCCCAGACACCCCGAGGGGACTTTTAAATGCGCTGGAAACAAGGGTGGCGGGGACTTTTGGGCGACCTTTTCCTCGCATTCGGACTGCTGCGAGTTATTTACGAATACAAATTTTTCAAAACTATCTTTGGTTTGATCAACTTCGGCGGCGCAGTCGATTTTGTCCTACAGCACTGGGGCGAACCGGGTTGGGTAGGCGACATGCTTTCCACCCTACTCGCAATCCTTGCACACCCACATTTCCAAACTTTGATAATTTTTACTGGCATCAGCCTTCTCTTCTGGGATCGAAGAATACTCGCCACCGCGCATTCCAACACAAAAAAGACTGCATCTGATAGCGTTCAGGTCACAACCAGAACCTACACTAAGCCAAGATTTGAGCCAGAAGAAATAAGAAGGATGCTTCTTTGTCTTGGCCAATTACGAGACATAATCGATTTGAGGTCGCGTCCGGCGTATGAATCTCTTCTGGAAATTACTCAGCAATGGGACTTACTCCTGAGGCAAATTGGACCACGCCCAATGGCTGAAAGATTGAGTCCAATTCGGAACGAAGTGCGCGCCGCTGAGAGAGCGACAGACAAAATATTCAACGAAAATCAGCACTATTGGAACGAATTGCGCCCTGTAATGTACGATGGCCCCCACCCGCCCGGCGATGGATTAGATAGCGCACTTAGCATGATGCTTGATGACCTGATGGAGCTAGCAGGTGCGCAGAATGTTGATGTGAACAAATGGCTTCGCCCAAAATTCGAGGAAACCGTCAAAATGAGCATCCAATACGGTGATTGGATAGGGAAAGTTAGTCATCGATTAACAGAGAAGACTCGGGATCTTCGAGAAGAGCCGATAACTAAATGATCCAAATGCTTGTTCGTCGATTTAGCCCGTCCCCACGCAAGTGATCGAAACCTACGTACTTTGGGCTCCGCCTCACCACTTCAAAGACTAACCCCAAACTTCGCCAGCACCCATGCGGTCATGAAATACAAGACTATGGTCAGCGCGCAGCTGGCACTCAAGCTCGGCCAGAAGCCGATGCCGCCGCGGAGCATCGCCGGCATCACCAAGAACATCGGCAAAGATGGCAGCACGTACCAGAAGGTCGATTCGATGTGAGCCGAAATGCGTTGGATGTCGCCGGTATCGCGCCAGAGCCAGATGATCCCAAGCAGAGACACCAGCGGAAGAGAGACGATCAGTGCGCCGAAAGCCGGACTGCGCTTGGCCACCTCGGAAACCACCCCAACGATGATCCCCGACAGGGCGCATTTGATGATGAAGTAGATCATTGAACCTGTCCGAAACTACTCCACTTCATCATAACTCGAATACGTTTCCAAATATTGACGCGTTGATTGCCCGCAACTCGCCCAGTTCCAGTTCAGAATGGCGAAGAGATCGACACGAGAACGCAGCACTCATCCGTGCTGCAATTCTTCGTGTGATCTCTTCACGGAAGAAACTTTAATACAGCAGGTTAGTGCCGGCCGGATTGTTTCGCCAAGCCGGGCGGAACTCCGCCGCCCTTCCACCCAGGAGCGCTCTGAGCGTGGCTCCAACCCGGGGGCTGAGTACCCCCGTTCCAGCCCGGACGATTTACTTGAACACCAAACCCAGGAGGATTACTGCCCTGCCACGTCGGATGCGCGCCTCCTCCCCGCCCTTGCGCCCCTGCAGTTCCCGCCGCCAAAGTCACCGCGGATACAAACGCTATTCCCAACAAAAGCTTCTGCATACCCTTCTCCTGTGAATGAACGACTCGTTCCCGACTCAGAACCGCACGAGCATGGTCCGGCAAATGAGTCATGATCAGGGCAAATTCAGCATACCCACGCCCACGTTCAAGACCTGTCATCGAAACGATTGGTTTGGACGGCTGGCTCTCAGAGAACACTCAAGCACCGCAGCACGAAACCTATGACTTGAAAACAGGTTTCTGGTCTCATCCCGGCGCCTGCACGACAGGAACCCGACCCCGGTTCCCTGGATTATTTCGGCAGATCAACTGTTGGAGTTCGCAATGGCTACTCGCAACCCCGTCAGTTCAGCGCAGGTCGCCGAGCACCCCCTCCACCCGATGCTCGTGCCGCTTGTCATCGGATTCTTCGTCGGCGCCCTTCTTCTTGATTTGGTGTTCTGGAATACCAGCGATGCGGCATATGCGACCGGCGCTCTGTGGCTGCTCGGCTTCGGATTGATTGCAGCGGCGCTCGCCGCCATTGCCGGCGCAACAGACTTCTTTGGCGATCAGCAAATTCGTGCAATCACAGATGCATGGCATCACGCTATAGGCAATGTAATTGTGGTCCTCATCGAGCTTTTCAATTTCTATTGGCGATATCGATATGGGCCGAGCGGTGTCCTCCCCTTGGGGCTTCTGCTTTCAGTAGTCGCAGTCGCGATTCTAATCTTTACCGGCTGGAAAGGCGGCGAGATGGTCTATCGCCATCGCATCGGGGTCATCGAAAGGCGCGACTAGCTCGCAACGAAAGTTATTTTTTGACAGGCGCACGTCATGAGTAACGAGCGCCAAAGAAGAGGAATTTCTTACTCTAGTGAGATTTTGGTGAGATCGGCTTCACCAAACACCGGCCGCATGAACGAGCGTTCGTATTTGAAGAAACACTTCGTCTCGCGATAGTACGCGACCGCTTTCTGGCATTCCGGGTCTTTGGCCGCTTCCGCGCGGTACACTTCGTAAGCAGCCAGTGAGGGAAACGAAAACATCGCAACGGCAACATAATCTCCCCCTTCGTGCGGAAGGAAATAGCCGTGATGGGTGCCGCCGAATTTATTCACCAGTGGAATCCACATTCTCGCATAAGTCTCGAATTCTTTTGCTTTGAAAGGATCGATCTCATAGCGGAGATAACAGGTGATCATTTCATTCCCCCAATTCTTGATCAGCCTCGCGGTCGCTTTCGGCATAGCAGGATTCGTCATCCCACTTCTATTTGATCGCGATGTCGTCGTAGCGCTGGCTGCCGGTATCTATGGCATTGTCGGGCTCGTATTTAGAGCCGCTGTTGCGGTCGTCATCATCCGACGGAATTTTGATTGATTAAAGTGAGCGGGCGCGCGGGATCGGTGGGTTTCGTTAAACTCAACCCACCGTACGGCTTTTTACCCGCCCCCATCCTGCTTCTTCCGCGGTAGAGGATATCCGGCATCGTCATAAAGGCGACGGATGCCGTCGCCGTCGAAGCGTTCTTCGTCAACTTCAAGAACGGCGCCGCGCAGATGATCGGGCGAAAGTTGTTCGATGGCATAGCGCAGCGCTTCCGCAGCAGTCGCAAACCGGCGATAGGTCACAGGCCGTTTGGCCTTGGCCTGACTTCTGCTTGGGAAAAGTTCCGCCGGCGCATTGTAATCGAAGTCGCCCATGCGCGCATTTGAGCACATTTGCGCAACAAAGGCGACCCGCCTCACTGCGAACAGGCAATAGCAACAAATTGATGTAAAAAGCCTGTATCCAATTGCTGACACAATTGGACCTTCGGGGCATTACAGCTACGCTTCGTTCCTGGTCGAACCTTATCCATTCGACATCCCGTGTCGCCGCAATCAAAGTGCAGACATGGCCGATCCGATAGCAATTCTCCTCATCACAGCCGTAGCGTTCCTTCTCGCCGGGTTTGTCAAAGGTGTAATCGGGCTTGGCCTGCCGACAATCGCGGTGGGCTTGCTTGGCCTCGTGATGAAACCGGCAGAAGCGGCGGCAATCCTCATCGTTCCATCACTTGTGACAAACATCTGGCAAATTGCCGGAGGCCCGAGCATCCAACCTTTGCTGAAACGACTATGGCCGATGCTCATAGGCGTTTGCATCGGAACCTGGGCGGGAGGCAATCTTCTGACGGGCAATGCAAGCCATTACGCCACGACGGCACTGGGCATCGTGCTCGTGCTTTACGCCGGTCTGGGGTTAATCGCGATACGGTTCCACATTTCCCCACGCAGCGAACGGCTGCTATCGCCGCTGATAGGCGCGGCAACCGGTCTTGTCACGTCTGCAACCGGCGTGTTCGTTGTACCCGCTGTTCCCTATCTGCAGGCGCTGGGTCTCGAGAAAGATGACCTTGTTCAGGCGCTCGGCATTTCGTTTACGGTGTCAACGCTGGCACTTGCGACCGTCCTAGCCAAGGACGGCACGCAGCATATGTCTATGGCCGGCTCATCGCTTGCCGCGCTCCTCCCTGCGCTTGCCGGCATGGGAGGGGGACAATGGGTCCGATCGCGGGTCAGCGCCGCATTGTTCCGGCGCTACTTTTTTGTAGGGCTATCGATACTAGGTGCGCACCTTGCTCTGCGAAATATGCTCTGAGAGCAAGCGGCTAAATCTTACATCCCTTCGGCGCGTTCTTTTTGATGTCGCCAATTGAAGTATCGAGCTGATTGACATGCTCGGCGGTCTTTTTTCCCTTGTCGCAGCGGATCATGACCGCGCGGAAGCCGACCACCGCCTGATGATATCGGCGAAACGCGTCGCACTTGCCGGCTTCCGGCCCGCCCGCCACCTGCACGACAGCGGCCTGTGTTCCCTGCAGGGTTTGTGCGCTCGCGGTGAGATCGCTTTTGCAATCCGCCAAGGCCGCGCCCGCACCAAACACAAGCGTGCAAACAAACGACAGGATCGGCGCGGCGCGGCGCAGCGTTTGCGTCATCATCCGAGATTAAGCTCCTTGAAGAAGTCGTTGCCTTTGTCGTCGATAACAATGAATGCGGGGAAGTTCTCCACCTCGATGCGCCAGATCGCCTCCATGCCGAGTTCGGGATATTCCACGACGTCAACCTTCTTGATGCAGTGCTCGGCGAGGTTTGCCGCCGAACCACCGATCGATCCCAGATAAAATCCACCGTGCTTCTTGCAAGCGTCGCGCACCGCAACCGAGCGATTGCCCTTGGCAAGCATCACCATTGAGCCGCCGGCTGCCTGGAACTGATCGACATAGGCATCCATGCGCCCCGCCGTCGTCGGCCCGAACGAGCCGGAGGCATAACCATCCGGCGTTTTGGCGGGACCGGCGTAGTAGATCGGATGGTTCTTGAAATAATCCGGCAGCCCTTCGCCGCGTTCGAGCCGTTCGCGCAGTTTTGCATGCGCGATGTCGCGCGCCACAATGATTGGCCCGTTGAGCAAGACTCGCGTTTTGATCGGGTGCTTGCTCAGGGTCTCAAGAATTTCCTTCATCGGACGGCGCAAGTCGATATCGACCACTGCCCCGCCGAGGCTCGCTTCATCAATCTCAGGAAGGAAGCGCGCCGGATTGTGCTCCAGGTCTTCGAGGAAGATGCCATCGCGGGTGATCTTGCCGAGCGCCTGGCGGTCGGCCGAACACGAAACGCCAAGGCCGATCGGCAACGACGCGCCATGCCGCGGCAAGCGGATCACACGCACGTCGTGACAGAAATATTTCCCGCCAAACTGCGCGCCGACACCGAGCGATTGCGTCAGCTTATGGATTTCTTTTTCCATTGCGAGATCGCGGAACGCATGGCCGTCTTCCGAGCCTTGCGTCGGCAGATTGTCGAGATAGCGGGTTGACGCGAGCTTGACGGTTTTGAGGTTGAGTTCGGCTGACGTGCCGCCGATGACGATGGCCAGATGATAAGGCGGGCACGCCGCGGTCCCGAGCGTCAGGATCTTTTCCTTCAAGAACGCGATCAAACGATCGGGTGTGAGCACCGACGGCGTCGCCTGAAACAGAAACGTCTTGTTAGCCGAGCCGCCGCCCTTGGCGACGAACAGGAACTTGTAGGCGTCCTCGTGCACGCCCTGCCCTTCGGCATAGAGTTCGACCTGCGCCGGCATGTTCGATCGCGTGTTCTTTTCTTCGAACATCGAAATCGGCGCGAGCTGTGAATAGCGTAGATTGCGCTTGAGGTAGGCGTCGCGCGCGCCTTCGGCAAGCGCTGCTTCATCGTCGCCCTCGGTCCAGATTGCGCGACCCTTTTTACCCATGATGATCGCGGTGCCGGTGTCCTGGCACATCGGCAGCACACCGCCGGCAGCAATGTTTGCGTTTTTCAAAAGGTCGTAGGCCACGAACTTGTCGTTCGAGGTCGATTCCGGATCGTCGAGAATGCTGCGCAACTGCTCAAGGTGTCCGGGCCGCAGCAAATGGTTGATGTCGACAAACGCGGCTTCCGCCAGTTCGCGCAATGCGTCGGCTGAGACCACGACGACCTCGCGACCGAGCACTTTCTCAACCCGCACGCCCTCGCTGCTGATCTTGCGATAACGCGTTGTATCAGGCCCCAGCGGGAACAATGGGGTGTGCCGATAGGGCGGAACGGTCTGGGCAGGTGCGTTCATTTGGTAAGATCCTGGGTGAGATCCTGGAACGGGTTGCAAGCGTGGGCACACTAAAGCGCACCACGAAAAGAATGAAGCGCAATCACGCTCCAAATTGTCCGTGCGCACAGCACGCGAAGCTTTCGGCAAATGAAAAACCCGG
>DATAIA010000796.1:0-23715 GCA_036262895.1 Xanthobacteraceae bacterium | reverse complement strand
ATGCAGAAGCATTGGCGCCGGGCGCTGAGGTCGAAGCATCGCGTGGATGTCCATATAGTTGTACATTTTGCGCCAAAGAGAATTTCCGCAACCACTATCGTCGGCGCCCGATCGAAATTATTGTGGCCGAAATCGATAAGTTACAGCGGCAGGGAATTGAGTACGTTTATTTCATCGATGAAATATTTTTACCGAATGACAAATTGCTCCACGCTTTACGTGACTTCGGACTTAAGTTCGGGATCCAGACCCGCATTGACCTCTGGAATAACGATGCACTTGCTTTGCTCGGCGAAGCCGGATGCGTATCGGTTGAGGCCGGTGTAGAGAGTTTGACGCCAGATGGGCGAGCTACTCTCAATAAGCATTGTAAACTTACCACAGAGCAATTGGCCGAACGATTGATGACGGCAAAGGAACACATTCCATTTGTCCAAGCCAATCTCATTGAAGTTGCGGAAGACGACCAGGCGGATGTCGATCACTGGCGCAGGCAGATGCGGGGAGCCGGCATTTGGGCCAATGATCCGGTGCCGCTGTTTCCGTATCCCGGATCTCCCGATTACACCAAGCTTTGGGGCATCCCGGACGATTGCGCATGGGAGCGCGCACACGCCCATTATCTCCGTCAATTCCCGGATTTCAGCGACATCCAGGAACAGCGGCCGCGACCTCTCCATGAAATCGAATTGGGAGCCGCGGAATGAGCCCGCCCTCGAACCCATTTCGTATTTTGATGACAGCCGACGCGGTTGGCGGCGTTTGGACGTTTGCCACCACGTTGACGCAGGCGATAGTGGCCAGAGGGTGTCAGGTTCATCTCGTCACCTTGGGGCCCCAGCCTCGCCCTGATCAGTTAGCCGGTCTTTCAGGTCTGACGGGATTGGATATTGAAATTACTGACCTCGCATTGGAGTGGCTTGACCCAAAAGGCATAGACCTATTGAGGGCAACCGAACAGTTGAGACTCATCGAACAGCGGTTTGATCCGGACGTTATTCATCTCAATAGCTATCGGGAAGCACTCACGCCCTTTAGAGCTCCCGTCTTGATCACCGCACATTCGTGTGTCGTGAGTTGGTGGAACGCCTGCCGCGGCGGCACTCCAACTGATCCCGACTGGAAGCTTTATCGGACACATATTCACAATGCATTGGGAGCAGTTGACGCATGGGTCGCTCCGACAGCCGCATTCAAAAACGACATTGAGAAATTTTACAGCCCGCTCACGCGTGGAGCGGTCGTTTCAAACGGCGTGTCTTCGTGTGACAGGTCAACCCGCAAACTCCCAATTATATTGGCTGCCGGCCGCCTTTGGGATGAGGCAAAAAACGTCGGAATCCTTGAATACGCCGCAGCAAGACTTGATTGGCCGATCCATGTCGTAGGATCGACTTCCCTTAATGAAGATCACAAGCTTAGGTACGAAACCAGAAGACTGAAATTTCTGGGAGAGGTCCCGCACACGAAAGTAGCGGAATTAATGGCGCGAGCCGCAATATTTGTCGCTCCAGCGCTTTATGAACCTTTTGGATTGAGTGTTCTTGAGGCCGCCGCATCAGGGTGTGCACTGGTTCTGGCTGATATCCCCAGCTTTCGTGAGCTGTGGAATGACGCCGCTTGGTTTGTCAATCCACGTGATGAGCGAGAGATTCACTCGGCGCTCAGTCACTTATCTCACGACACCACTGTTCGCAATAACCTCCAGAAGGCCGCGCTGCAACGCGCCGCCCAATATACGGCGTCGAAAATGGCGGACCGTTATCTTTCAATCTACAACGTGCTGCGCGAGCAACGTTCATTCTCCGGGAAACAATCGCATTATAATCCGGAGGTGGCGGCGTGAACTTCGTGTTATTTTATCATTCGTTCAGTTCATGCTGGAATCACGGCAACGCACACTTCCTGCGGGGCATAGCGCGCAAGCTCGTGGAATTGGGCCACCATGTTACAGTGTACGAACAGGAAAATGGATGGAGCCGAACCAATGCGCTGCGGGATGGCGGGGCCCGCGCGCTTGATGAGGCGTCATCGCTTGTTCCTGGCATTGTGCGATCATATCGCGTCGAAACACTCGATCTCGATCGGGTTTTGGACGATGCCGATGTTGTTATCGTTCATGAATGGAACGACCCGATTTTGATTGCCGCGCTCAGCCGCAGGCGATTGCACGGCGGGCGTTTCGTTCTGTTATTTCACGACACGCATCATCGTGCGGTAACAACCCCCCATCAAATCGAACGCTTTGAACTCGGCGGTTTCGATGCTGTTCTGGCATTCGGGGAGGTCTTACGCGAAGTGTACCGGCGGCGGGGCTGGGCACAAAATGTATTCACCTGGCATGAAGCTGCGGATACGGATCTCTTTCAGCCTTGCTCCGGTCCAAAGGAGGTTGACGTAATTTGGATTGGGAATTGGGGAGATGACGAACGCTCCAGCGAATTGAATACTTTCCTGCTAGAACCGGTCTCACGTTTACGCATCAAAGCTTGCGTGCATGGTGTTCGCTATCCCAAACATGCGCGCCAAGCACTTGCACAAAACGGGATTACTTATCGCGGGTGGCTACCCAATCATCGCGCGCCGGCGGCATTTGGACGGGCTCGGCTCACGGTTCATATACCGCGACGACCCTATGTTAATGCCCTCCCAGGAATTCCAACCATTCGTATGTTTGAAGCACTGGCGTGCGGAACTCCACTTATATCTTCACCGTGGCAGGACATCGAAGGCCTTTTTCCAGAAGACAGCTATCTCCGTGTGGACACCGGAGATGAAATGGTATTGGCGATCGAGCGCATCCTGCGCTCTCCTGAATTCGCCGATCATTTGTCACGCAAAGGTCTTGCTGCAATCCGCGCGAGGCATACTTGCGGCCATCGTGTCCGTGAACTGCTGGAAATCGTTCAGGCCATCAAGGAGCCGAAACAAAAAACACGTTATCGGACGCGGCAGCAAGAATGGATGTCGGCGCCATGAAGATAGCTTTCTTCGGATCCAGCTTGACCTCCAGCTATTGGAACGGCGCGGCCACCTATTATCGGGGGTTATTAAAGGCCCTTAACTCGTTGGGCCACGACATTTCATTTTATGAACCCGATGCATTTGACCGGCAGCGCCACCGCGATATCGCTGATCCCGATTGGGCCAAGGTGATCGTCTACCCCGCGACTTCGGATGGATGGAGAAATGCGATCGAAGAAGCGGCAAGGCATGCGGACCTGATCGTAAAGGCGAGCGGCATCGGCGTTTTTGATAGGGAGCTTGAATGCGCTGTGCCGGCGGCCTCAGGCCAGGCGCTGACTGTATTTTGGGATGTCGATGCCCCCGCTACGCTGGAAAGCATCGCAGCCAATCCGGACAGCCATATGCGAAAAGTCATTCCGCAATATGACTTGGTGCTGACCTATGGCGGCGGATCACCCGTAATGATTGATTATGAGAAGCTTGGCGCGCGCTTGTGCGTTCCGATTTACAATGCCGTTGATCCCGAAAGCCACCACCCCGCTTCAGCGCAGGAAAATCTCGCCTGTACTTTGAGCTTTCTCGGGAACCGCATGCCGGATCGAGAAACGCGTGTCGACGAATTTTTCGTTAAGGCAGCCGCCATCACCCCTAACAAACAATTCCTTTTGGGTGGCGCAGGCTGGGATTCCAAGCAAATACCTCGCAACGTGCGTTACGCCGGCCACATCGGAACCGCTGATCATAATGCATTCTTTTGTTCATCAAAAATGACACTCAATATCAATCGGGAAAGCATGGCGCGTTACGGGTTTTCTCCGCCCACTCGAATCTTCGAAGCCGCAGGAAGCGGAACATGCGTTGTGACCGACACGTGGGAGGGTATTGAGTTATTTTTCGATCCAGGAGCAGAAATTTTGTGTGCGAAAAATGGCGAAGACGTCGCATCGTTTGTGGAGACAGTGTCTTCCGCTCGCGCGACCCGGATCGGCCACGCGGCGATGCGGCGGGCCCTTGCTGAGCACACTTACATAAACCGCGCACGGGAAGTGGCGAAAATTCTCGATGCTTCGGTCAAAAAAAACGAGGCGGCCGCATGAAACTCGACATCGTCATTGTCGGGCTCGCGATTACATCCTCATGGGGCAATGGCCATGCCACTACTTATCGTGCTCTCGCCAAGGCCCTTTATGATCGCGGGCATTCGGTAACGTTTCTAGAGCGGGAAGCTCCTTGGTATCAGGAAAATCGCGATTTCCCCGCCCCACCCTATTGTCGAACAATAAATTACAGCACCCTGAAAGATATCCCCTCACGCTTTGGACAATTGATTGCTGATGCAGATTTGGTGATTGTCGGATCGTATGTTCCAGATGGGGCCATCATCGGTGAATGGGTGACAAGCCATGCACGAGGAGTCACGGCCTTCTACGATATCGATACCCCGGTGACATTGTCCGGATTACAAAAAGGCAAGATAGATTACATCGTCCCCTCTCTGATTCCGCGATTTGATCTCTACCTTTCGTTCACAGGCGGGCCTGCGCTAGACCTCATCCAAAACAGATATGGGAGTCCACGCGTTCGGGCTTTTTATTGCGCAATAGATCCGTCGATGCATCGGCCGATTGAGGCAACCACCAAATGGGACCTTGGCTATATTGGCACCTACAGCGACGATCGGCAGGTCACCCTAGACAAGCTATTGATGGAACCGGCGCGCCGGATGCAAAACTGGAATTTTGTTGTTGCTGGGTCCAAATATCCCCGAGAAATATCTTGGCCAGATAATGTAGGGCGGATCGAACACCTCGCGCCTGGCTCGCACGCCGAGTTTTATTGTTCGCAAAACTACACACTCAATATAACGCGCTCTAATATGATCGAAATGGGATATTCGCCGAGCGTGCGCTTATTTGAAGCGGCAGCCTGTGGCGTTCCGATCATTTCTGACAATTGGCCGGGCATTGATGAATTTTTCATGCCAGGTGAAGAGATATTGATCGCCGACAAACCGGAAACAGTGATCGATATACTTAGAAACATTTCCGAGGAGAGCCGGCATGGCATAGCAGCCCGGGCGCGCAAACGCGTCATGCAAAACCACACGGCTCAGCATCGCGCCAGGGAATTGGAGACCTATTATCATCAGGTCATTGATAGAGGATACGTTGATCAGACAGAAGCTGTAGCCTGATTTTTTGGAACAATGAGAAGGAGCATGAGGAGCAACCAGACGATCCATACTGCCGAAACATGGGGGAGATAACAGCTACGGAGTTCTTTGTGTCACCTGCTCCGACATCCAACATCCTCATTACCGGCGGTGCGGGCTTTATCGGATCGCATCTCTGCGACCGGATGCTGCAAAGAGGTCATCGCGTCATATGCATCGACAATCTCATCACGGGCCGCCTGGATAATATTCGCCCTCTGCTTAATCATTCACGATTCGAATTCGTGGAACACGACGTGACCGATCCAATCGGGCTGCGTTGTCGACTGGACTACATTTACAATCTGGCTTGCCCGGCCTCACCGGTACACTACCAAAGAGATCCGATCGCGACTTTGAAAACCTGCGTTCTTGGCAGCTACAATATTTTGGAATTGGCTAAAGCAAAGAATGCACGCGTTCTGCAGGCCTCAACCAGCGAAGTGTATGGCGATCCGGAAGTTCATCCTCAACCGGAATCTTATCTCGGATCGGTGAACATCATCGGTCCGCGCGCTTGCTACGACGAGGGGAAGCGTTGTGCCGAAACACTATTTTTTGATTATCGCCGCATACACAACATCCCCATCAAAGTCGCACGCATTTTCAACACATATGGCCCGAGAATGCTGGAGGAAGATGGACGGGTGGTCTCGAACTTCATCGTCCAAGCACTCAGAGAACAACCGCTCACACTTTATGGCGATGGATCGCAAACACGATCATTCTGCTATATTGACGATCTGCTCAACGGGCTTGAACTTCTGATGGAAAGCCCTCTGCACATTACTGGCCCGTTCAATCTGGGTAACCCTCGGGAAATTCCCGTTCGACGGATCGCCGAATTGGTGCTACGGCAAACCGGATCTCGCTCAAAAATCGAATACCGACCGCTGCCAAAAGATGATCCGAAGCGGCGCAAGCCAGTTATCGATGGCGCCCGCAAATTTTTGGGCTGGGTTCCTCGCATCGATTTGGAGCAAGGCCTAAAGGCGACAATTGATTATTTCTCGTTACGATTGCTCACGCCCGTATACGATCGACCGTCCTTGCCCCATGTATGCATTCCGGAAAACAGGGGCGCAGGCAGTCCGCTGTATCTGACCGAAAGAGCAGCTCAAGCTTCGAAAAGCCGCAATCTCACCAGGTAATCAGCTCCTGCTAATCGCTTAAAGCTACTTCGATGATGCAGGCTCGAACCGCACATCGAGCCAAAAGCGCTGTCAGTGTTCCCGGCACGAAACGCAACCCATGTCGCCGGAACAGACCGAATAGCAATGGCGGAGGGGGAGGGATTCGAACCCTCGATACGGTTTCCCGCATACACGCTTTCCAAGCGTGCGCCTTCAGCCACTCGGCCACCCCTCCACAGCGCGCGAGGCTGCGGTCGGCGGCACTATAGCTAAGGCCCACCGGCTGACAAGCAATCTGCGGCCTTGGAATAGGGCTCGCACAACAATCCATGCGGGTTGGTGAAAAAGCCGCATTCAGGCGATCGGCAATTGAATCGGAGGCCAGGGCGGGGTAATCGGGTTACGGTGTCATTCGGGCCGAATCGCTGAGGATGTGCAGGCAAGGGGCGATGCAATTGCGATGATCCGTTTTCTGCTGCGCTTTATCGGCCTCTGGCTGCTTGCCGCCGGGTTCATCCAGCTCATTTATGACGGCACCAAAACGATCGCCGGCAATACTCTCTTTATATCAAGGCTGCAGGATTCCTGGACGGCCGTCCATCAGACCAGCCTGCAGGCGCTTCAGCCCGCCATCGAACGAACCGGCCTTGGCTGGCTCTGGGATCCGGTGGCTTTAACTGCGCTCGACGCCCCAACGTGGCTGATTCTGGGCCTCATCGGAGCTATTTTTACCGTGCTGGGCCGCAAAAAGCGGCCAATGATCGGCTACGCGCGCGATTAGATAGCCCAAAGCCCCTGGGCCTGGGTCGAAGCAGGCCTATATTAGTGGGCGCACCGCATTCCCTATCGGGAGATCGCCATGTTTTCATTCAAAAAGCGGCTCGATATCCCAAGCGCCACTGACGCACTGCCGGGCCGTTCGACACCGGTACCCACGGCATCGCATCACTTCGTCAATGGACATCCGCTCACCGGGCCCTACCCCCAAGGGCTTGAAACGGCGCTGTTCGGCATGGGCTGCTTCTGGGGGGCGGAGCGCAAATTCTGGGAATTAGGCCGCGACATATATGTGACCGCGGTGGGATACGCCGCGGGGAGCACGCCCAATCCGACTTATGAAGAAGTTTGCAGCGGTGGTACCGGCCATAACGAAGTGGTGCTTGTGGTCTATGATCCCGCCAGAATCTCCTACGATCAGCTCCTCAAAACGTTCTGGGAAAATCACGATCCAACCCAGGGCATGCGCCAGGGCAATGACGCCGGGACCCAATATCGGTCCGGGGTTTACGTCTATACCTCCGCACAGCGCGCAGCCGCCGAGACATCGAAGGCCGCTTACAATGCGGCGTTGCGTACCAAAGGCTACGGTCCGATAACTACGGAAATTCTCGATGCGCCGCCGTTCTATTTCGCCGAGGATTATCATCAGCAATATCTTGCCAAAAATCCCCACGGCTATTGTGGGCTGGGCGGCACCGGAGTGAGTTGTCCGATCGGCACCGGGGTTGCCGCCGGATAGTCGGTAAAGTTCGCTTTGATAGTTGTTGCGCGGATCAGAATTAAACAAATCCTCACTATCATTTCGCGACATACCTGCCCTGCCCGCCAGCGGGATTGAAAATCGCGTGATTCACTGAACTGATGAGTTTGCTGGCCGTTCGCCGAACGGGATTTCGTTTTTCGGTGCGATCACATGAGATCCGCCGACACGTTTGCCAAGGTTCGTATTCCATGACCGCGCCGCCCGATGCTTTGCCTGATCAACCCGCGCTTGATCATGCAGCCGTGCGCCAAATCGTCCTTGGCATCCTGCTTGCCATGTTTCTTGCGGCACTCGATCAAACCATTATCGCCACCGCACTACCGACCATCGGCCGCGACCTTGGCGATGTTGAAAATCTCTCCTGGGTGGTCACGGCCTATTTGTTGACGGCCACGACCGTGACACCGCTTTACGGCAAGCTCAGCGACATTCACGGCCGCCGGACCATGCTGCTGATCGGAATTGGCATTTTCGCCATCGGTTCGCTTGCGTGCGCGCTCGCACCGACCATGATGACTCTCATCTTGGGCCGGGCGCTGCAGGGGCTTGGTGGGGGCGGTCTGATCTCGCTCGCGCAAACCATCATTGCCGATGTAGTTTCGCCGGCTGAGCGCGGACGTTATCAAGGCTATATCGGCACGGTGTTTGCGGGTTCGAGCATCGGCGGTCCGGTTCTCGGTGGATTTTTTGCGGAGCATCTGCATTGGTCTTTGATTTTCTGGATCAACCTGCCGCTCAGCCTGCTGGCATTTCAGATGACCTACACCGTGCTCAAACAATTGCCGCGACACGAGCGGCCGCATCGGCTCGATATCGCAGGCGCCGCGCTGATGATGCTGGCGACAATTGCGCTCCTGCTTGCGCTGACCTGGGGCGGCACGCGCTATCCTTGGGGGTCGGCGGCAATTGTTGGTCTTCTTGCATCGTCGGGCGTCTTGTGGGTGTTGTTTGTCGTGCGTTTGTTGACGGCGCGCGAGCCGTTTCTGCCATTGCCGGTATTGCTCGATCCGGTCGTCGGGTTCGGCACCGCGTCGGTGTCATGGAACTACGGCGCAATGATCGCGCTCACAATTTTCGTGCCGCTTTATTTTGAGGTGGTACTCGGACTGTCCGCCAGTGGTTCGGGATTGGCGTTAATCCCACCCTTGAGCGCAGTCGTTTTCGGCTCGACATTGATCGGCCCCATGATGTCACGCATGCGCCACTATAAACGCATGCCCATGGCCGGGCTTACATTAGCCGTCGTGGCGTTGATTGCACTCGCAGTCCAGCCGAATGGCTATCCGATCATCATGATTTGCGCGTTGCTTGCTGTTGTCGGATTTGGAATCGGAAGCCTTTTCCCGGTCACCACAGTTTCGATACAAAATGCAGTCCTCTCGCATCAACTTGGGACGGCAACTGCGGCCATGAATTTTTTCCGTTCACTTTCAGGCGCACTGCTCGTCAGCGGTTTCGGCGCGATTGTGCTTGGCGGTGTGGGTTCCGTGGGCCATGGCGGCATCACGATCGATGTGCTGGCAGAAGCCGGACGACATGGCGCCGATCTTGTCGGTGCGTTCCGTTGGGTTTTTGGCGCTGCCGCAGCCTGCCTCGCCGCCGCACTGGTGCTGCTGACCTTGATGGAAGAACGTCCGCTGCGCGGTGCCGCATCGACGGCATCAGAGGCTCCTCTCGCCGCGGAATAACCCGCGAGCTGAGCGTCAAATAACCTCAATTCGCCTTTGCGCCTGAAGCCTTGACCACCTTCGCCCATTTCTCTGTTTCAGTACGCAGATAAGCGGCGAATTCTTCCGAAGAATTACCAACGAGAACTGCGCCAAGCACGCTGAGCTTTTCTTTGACGTCCGGCGACTTCAAAGCCTCCGCCACCGTTGCATTAAGTTTGGTAATGATCGCCACCGGCGTTGCTGCCGGTGCCACCATTCCGTACCAATTTTCCGCTTCGACCTGCGGTAACCCAAGTTCCGCCGTGGTTGGAATATCGGGCGCGGTTGGCGCGCGTGTTTTACTGCCCACAGCAAGCGCGCGCAGCGCGCCCGATTGCACATGGGCAAGCAGCACCGGAATATCTGCAAACATCATTTGGACTTGCTTGCCGAGCAGATCATTCACGGCGGGCGCGGCGCCGCGATAAGGAACGTGGACGACATCGATCCCAGTGCTGATTTTGAACAATTCACCGGCGAGATGCGGCATGCTGCCGGCGCCCGATGAAGCGAAATTGAGTTTTCCAGGATTTGCTTTTGCAAGCGCGACGAGAT
Source organism: Xanthobacteraceae bacterium (assembly GCA_036262895.1). Classification (GTDB taxonomy): domain Bacteria; phylum Pseudomonadota; class Alphaproteobacteria; order Rhizobiales; family Xanthobacteraceae; genus AP-16. Next base: position 13,596 of record DATAIA010000796.1, on the reverse strand, counting down.
CGGAAACCGAAGTCGCAGGGACATCCGATGCGACCACCAGCAATTCAGGAACGGTTGCCACCAAGGTGATTGGCTTGAAATCCTTGGCGACATCATAAGGCACCGGAATTTCAGACAGGCTTACAGCGATTGCGAGCGCGCCCGCACTTGTCAGCGCAATCGTGTAACCATCCGGCGCCGCCTTAGCGACAATATCGGTCCCAACAACTCCGCCAGCGCCGGAGCGATTATCAATAACCACCGGCTGATGCAGCAGATCGGACATTTTCTGACCGACGACACGCGCAATCGAGTCATTCGGACCGCCTGCAGGAAATGGCACGATCAGGCGGATCGACCGGGTCGGGTAATCCTGTGCGAACAATAGTCCTGGGCACAGAAGCGCCGTGAAACACCACGCTAGAAATTGTGCGCTTCGCATGAACCGTGCTCCTCTCTAGGCTGGCGTTCCGGGGTTCCCGGAGCTGCCGGCAATTCTTCAAAAAGCATCCCGCTTTGCCCCAAGCACTGGCGCTATCGTCGGGACTCCACTAACGTTGCCCGCCCAATCCTCAGGAACCCAAGCCTTGCAATACAACGACAACCTGAAAACGGAAATACCGACTTTCGTTACGCATCTTGAATGCGCCTATACCGGCGAGCATTACAAAGCTGACGAGGTTCATAACCTGTCGCGGGCCGGAAAGCCCCTGCTGGTGCGCTACGACCTGCAGGGCGTGAAAAAAGCCTTGACCAAGGAAAAACTTGCCAAGCGGCCGCCCGACCTGTGGCGCTATCGCGAGTTGCTGCCGGTGCGCCGCGCCGAGGATATCGTCAGCCTCGGCGAAGTCATGACGCCGCTGGTGCCGCTGCCGAAGCTTGCGGCAAAGCTGGGTGGAGCTGAAATCCTGATCAAGGATGAAGGCCGCCTGCCGACCGGATCATTCAAAGCGCGCGGTCTCGTCATGGCGGTGTCGATGGCGAAAGCGCTTGGCATCAAACATATGGCGATGCCGACGAACGGCAACGCCGGCGCAGCGCTCGCAGCCTACGCCACGCAAGCCGGCATCAAGACCACGATCTTTTGCCCTGAAGATACGCCCGAAGTGAACGTCAGCGAAATCGAAGTGCAGGGCGCAACCGTGTATCGCGTCAATGGCCTGATCGACGATTGCGGCACGATCGTTGGGGAAGGCAAGGCCAAAGCAGGCTGGTTCGATACCTCGACCCTCAAAGAGCCCTATCGCATTGAAGGCAAGAAGACGATGGGGCTTGAACTGGCCGAACAGCTCGGTTGGGACGTGCCCGATGTGATTTTTTATCCAACGGGTGGCGGCACCGGCTTGATCGGAATGTGGAAGGCGTTTGCCGAACTCGAAGCGATTGGATTTATCGGCAGCAAACGCCCGCGCATGATTGCCGTTCAGGCGGCAGGCTGCGCTCCGATGGTGCGCGCCTTCGAAGCCGGTGAAGAGCACGCGCCACGTTGGGAAAATGCGCATACCGTTGCGTCGGGCATTCGTGTTCCGCAAGCCGTCGGCGATTTTCTGATCCTGCGGGCGGTGCGCGAGAGCGGTGGATTTGCGATTGCAGTGCCCGATGAAGCAATCAACGCCGCGCTGAGCGAAGTCGCGCGAGCCGAAGGTTTTCTGTTGTGCCCTGAAGGAGCAGCGACTTATGCGGCTTACAAACAAAGCCTTGCGGATGGTCGCGTGAAACGCACGGAACGGGCCTTGCTATTTAATTGCTCGACCGGGCTCAAATATCCGCTGCCACCGGTTCATCGCGCACTCGATCGGCACAAACCGATCGCGTTTGAGGCGCTGTAACAAACAGGTCGTATCATGGCGAAGCTTAAACAACTCATTAAAGCTCTCGCCATGATGGCGATTGTTGCTGGATCGTTTCCGCCTGCGAAGGCGGAAACCTTTCCTGCGCATCCGATCACTGTTGTTGTTCCGTTCGCCGCGGGCGGCCCAACCGATGCGGTGATCCGCGTCATCGGCGATCGCATGAGCCGGTCATTGGGCCAGTCGGTGATCATCGAGAATGTGACCGGTGCGGCGGGCACAATCGGCGTCGGACGCGTCGCCCGTGCCGCGGCGGACGGTTATACGCTAAGCGCCGGCCATTGGAGCACGCATGTGGTCAACGGCGCGATCTATTCGTTGCGCTATGATTTCCTGCGCGATTTCGAACCGATCGCGCTGCTGCCGAGCAATCCGATGGTGATCGTCTCAGGCAATGCAGTTCCCGCGAAAACGCTTCCTGAACTCATCGCCTGGCTCAAGGCGAAAGGCGACCGCGTGACGGCGGGCACGGCCGGCGCCGGATCGGCGACGCACATTGCGGGTATCTATTTCCAAAATCTCATTGGCGCTCACTTCCAATTTGTCCCCTATCGCGGCACCGGTCCTGCCATGATCGATATGATGGCGGGTCAGCTTGACGTGATGGTCGACCAAGTCTCCAACTCGATGCCGCAGGTCCGCAGCAATACCATCCGCGCTTACGCCGTGACATCAAAGACACGCATGGCTTCGGCGCCCGATATTCCAACCGTCGATGAGGCCGGCGCGCCTGGGCTTCATATTTCTGTTTGGTACGGATTATGGGCACCCAAAGGCACGTCGCAGGACATTATCGCTCGGCTTAATCGTGCCGCGGTTGAGGCAATGGCCGATCCTGCCGTGCGTCAGCGATTGTCCGATCTCGGCCTCGAAGTCCCACCTGCCGATCAGCAAACACCGGAAGCCCTCGGCACACATCAAAAAGCCGAGATCGAAAAATGGTGGCCCATCATCAAAGCGGCCAACATCAAGGCGGAATAACTGGAACCGCTAGGGAAAAATTAACAAGCGATCCTGTCTTCTTTACCCTCCTCCGCTTGCGGCGGCTTTCAGTTCCCCTCCCCCCGCGCGCGTTCGCGCGTGGTGGGGAGGGTTTAGGGGTGGGGGGCCATACAGTCTCTAAACTCTTCATTCGGCATTACTGAAAAAACACTCCCCCACCCCGCACGCACCTCGCTTTGCTCAGCGCGTGCGACCCTCCCCACCGCAAGCGGGGGGAGGGTAAAAAGAAAGTTTTCGTGCGGAGCAAAGCTGCACCAAACAATTGTACCGGGCGCAGGACTTGAGCTAGTCTCGCCACGAGAAGCCCTAGCAAACACCAACCAGCCTCGGAGCTTCGCAAATGACAAAGTGGCTCGCGCGGCGCGCCTTCTTGATATCCGCCCTCCTCTCCACCATCATCACCTCCGCCATGGCAAACAACGCACCTCCTGACGTCGTCAAAGAACTTGCCCCCCATGGAAAACTGCGGGCGGCAATCAATTTCGGAAATACCGTGCTGGCGCAGAAGGACCCTGCGACCGGCGAGCCGCGCGGCGTTTCCGCCGAGCTTGCACGCGAGCTTGCCAAGCGTCTTGGCGTGCCGGTTGAATTCGTCACCTTTGATGCTGCCGGCAAAGTATTTGAAGCGCTCAAGCAGGGCGCTTGGGATATCGCATTCCTTGCAATCGATCCGCTGCGTGCCGAAGGCATCGATTTCACGCCGCCCTATGTGATCATCGAAGGCACGTACCTGGTTCCAGCCAATTCGGCGCTGCGCACCATTGCGGACGTCGATCGCGAAGGCGTGCGGGTCGCGGTGGGTCGCGGCAGTGCTTATGATCTGTTCCTCACCCGCGCATTGAAACAGGCCAAGCTCGTGCGTGAGCCAAGCGGCAATGAAGCCCTTGCCATGTTCATGCGCGACAAGCTTGAGGCTGCGGCCGGTGTCAAACAACCGATCGTCGCCTTCGCCAAAGAACATCCGGACACACGGGTAATCGAGGGCCGCTTCATGGTGATCGATCAGGCCATGGGAACGCCGAAAGGCCGCCCCGCAGGTCTGCGCTATCTCAAGCAATACATCGAAGAAATGAAGGCGTCAGGCTTCGTTGCCAATGCACTGAAAGCGAGCGGGCAATTGGATGCTTCGGTTGCCCCGCCCGCACCGGTTCAATGACAAAGCTCGGATAATGACTGACTCGCAGCACCCTCAAGCCCTTGGCATCATCGGCGGCTTGGGGGGTTGGCGCAACCATTCACTATTACCAATCATTGATCGACGCGTCGCGGCTGCGCGGAATTGATTTAGCCCTGCTCATTGCTCATGCCGACGTCTCCCGCGTGTTATCCTATGTGGGCGAGGCCAAGCTATCGGAGCTTTCACATTATTTGGCGGGATTTGCCAACCGTTTGGTCGGGGCAGGCGCGGAGGTCGGAGCAATTGCCGCGATCACCCCGCATATCTGTCTGCCGGAACTAAGACATCTCACCAAGCTCCCCTTCATTTCCTTGCCTGAAGAAACCGCGCGCGAAATCAAGCTGCGCGGCCTCAAGCGCGTCGCTCTGTTTGGAACACGCTTTACAATTGAGACGCGCCTGTTTGGAACATTAGACGAGGTCGAAGTCATCCTGCCCAAACGTGAGGAAATTGACGCAATTCACTCGGCTTACGTTGGCATTGTCAATGCAGGTCGCGCGTCGGCCAAAGACGAATCGAACCTTCGGACCATTGCGCATACCCTTTGTCGCCGCGACGGCGTTGAGGCAATCGTGCTTGCCGGAACGGAACTCGCGTTGGTTTTCAATCAAGATAATACGGATTTTCCGGCGGTTGATTGTGCACAGGTGCATATCGACGCGATCATCCGGAAAATGGCCGGCATATAGTCCGCGGAGAGCCCGGTAATCAGACCTGCGCGCACAAAGTCTGGCTTTTGATGAGGCGGGAACCAAACATCAATTGAAGTTTTACGGCTGAGCGACAGGAGATGGCCTCATGAAGGTCCTCTGCGTTCATCCCGGCCCATTGATGTTCACCAAGGTCTTTTTGCGGCTTGAGCCGCTGGGGCTTGAGCTTGTTGCGCAAGCGGCGCGCCGTGCCGGCAATACCGTGCGCATCATCGACCTTCAGGTCGAAACGCTTACGGACTATCGCAAGTTGATTGGCGAGTGGCAGCCGGATCTTGTCGCATTTTCCTGCAATTATCTCGCCAATGTCCCGGAAATTGTCGATCTTGCCAAAGCAACAAAGGCAGCTTTGCCGCGCGTCTTTATTTGCGTCGGAGGCCATAGCGCCTCGTTCGTTGCGCGCGCACTCATTGAACACGGCGCCGGCGCGATCGATTGCGTGCTCAAAGGTGAAGGCGAACCCGGTATCGTCCAGCTGATTGAAGCTGTCGAGCATGATCGCCGCGCGATAAGCCGCGTTCCCGGGGCGGTGACGGAAGACGGCGAAGGCCCCGCGCCCGGGTTCGTGCACAGCCTTGATGACTTGCGCCCCGCACGCGATCTGTTGCGACATCGCCGCAAATATTTCATCGGCATTCTCGACCCCTGCGCGTCCATCGAATTTTCGCGAGGCTGCCCATGGGATTGCGCGTTCTGCAGCGCCTGGACGTTTTACGGCCGAAGCTATCGCCTGGTCAGCCCGGAGCACGTGATCGAAGACATCAAATCGATTCGCGAGCCCGGCATTTTCATTGTCGATGATGTTGCCTTTATCCAGGACCAGCACGGCTTTGCCATCGGTGAAGCAATCGCCCGCGCCGGAATCCGCAAGGAATATTATCTGGAAACGCGGGGCGATGTGCTGCTGCGCAACAAGGAGGTCTTTCAGTTCTGGAAGACGCTGGGTCTTAAATACATGTTTCTTGGCATCGAGGCGATTGACGAGGATGGCCTGCGACGCTTCCGGAAGCGCATTCCACTCGGCAAAAACTTCGAGGCGCTGGAATTTGCGCGGTCACTCGGTATCGAGGTCGCTATAAACCTCATTGCCGATCCTGATTGGGACGAAGCGCGATTTGCGGCAATCCGCGAATGGTGTCTCGACGTGCCCGAGGTCGTAAACATCAGCATCAACACGCCCTATCCCGGCACGGAAAGCTGGGTGACCGAGCAGCGGCGTCTCGCAACATCGGACTACCGGTTGTTTGATATTCAACATGCCGTGTTGCCGACCAAACTGCCGCTTGAAAAATTCTATCGGGAATTGCTGACCACGCAGAAAGTACTTTATCGCAAGCATTTGAATTGGCGCTCGGCGCCGGGTGTCGCGCAAGCCGTGCTCTACCTCCTGATGCGGGGGCAGACCAATTTCGTTCGCGGGATCATGAAATATAACGAAGTCTACGATATCAATGCCTTGCTGGCCGATCATGCGCGCCCCATTGCCTATCACATGCAGATGCCGCCAGCCCATGCGGGAGCGCCGATCGCGCAGGCTGCCAAGGCTTCGCAACTTTATATCCACGCGCCACGAGGACGCGCGGGCCGGCGGATCGATTCCTCGACAGAGCGGTTCGTGGAACAAACGCGAATGGGAAATTCGCAATAACGACTTGCCCTCAATAAGTCAGACACTGAGCAGGTGCAGCATTCGTTGAATTTGCTGACAAATTTTCAAGTGCCCCCACCTCACCCCGAATCGGATCGCGTTCACATCCTCCGCCACAAATTCGCCTTGGCTTACCTTGACCGTATCAATGGCGGGGGCGATTCGTGGGGGGATTGATGAAAATGATTTCTCGCTTCAGAAGACAACTCGCAGTGGGGGAACGCCTGCTCTTTACCGCAAGCTTTCTCCTGATCGTTATGCTGACGTTTGGTTTTCTTGCTTGATCGATAAGAAAAGTCAAAAGCCGCCGCATATGTCGGCGGCTTTTTTGCCCTGTCGAAAGAGCGATTTAATTTTCCCGCACCGCCGCCCAGGGCCGTACTGCGCGATCCCTGGTTTTGAAAGTGGCGATGCTGTCGCGATAGCTCGCCGTCAGATCGAGATCATCCCACCCATTGAGCAGGCGTAGGCGGCGCACCGGATCGATCGCAAACGGATAATTCTTGTTCCCACAAATGATTGTTTGCTGTTCCAGATCCACCGTCAGCGGCATCGACGGCGCGTTGACAAGAGCCGCCATTATCTCGGCTGCTTCCTGCTCGGATACGACCGCTGTGAGAAGCCCGTTCTGCACGGCATTGCCGGAGAATATGTCGCCGAATGACGGCGCGATGACGCAGCGAATGCCGTAGTCATAAAGTGCATAGACCGCAGCCTCACGCGAGGAGCCGCATCCGAAATTGCGGCTACCGACCATGATCCTGGCATCGCACCATGCGGGGCGGCTCAATGGAAAGTCTGCTTGCTCGCGATCCTGCGCATCAAATCGCAAGTCGCGCAGCAGTGCCTGGCCCAGTCCGCGCGATCGCGGCCATTTCAAAAACCGCGCCGGCAAAATCATGTCCGTGTTGAGATTCTCAATCTCGAGCGGACAGGCCGTGGCCGTGAGTTGAGTGAATTTATCCATGAATCACCGCCTCAGATTGTCCGGCCGGCCATTAAAGGCCGCACATCGGCAAGATGTCCTGTGACCGCTGCCGCGGCGACCATCGCCGGCGACATCAGATGCGTGCGTGCGCCCGGACCTTGCCGTCCACGGAAATTGCGGTTGGTGGTGGAGGCGCAACGTTCGCCCGATGGAACAAGGTCGCCGTTGATGCCGACGCACATCGAACATCCGGATTCGCCCCATTCAAGACCGGCATCGCGGAAAATACGGTCGAGCCCTTCTTCTTCCGCCTGTCGCTTCACAAGTGAAGAACCCGCCGACACCAGCCCCGGGACTTTGCTGGTGCGCCCGTTGAGAATTGCTGCGGCGGCGCGCAAATCTTCAATGCGGGAATTGGTGCACGAGCCGATAAAGACGCGATCGACTTTGATGTCGGTCAGCTTCCTGCCGGGCGCAATGCCCATATAGTCGAGCGCTTCGCGCAAATATTTGGCGCGTGCTTCGTTCGGTTCCTTCGCGGGATCGGGCACAGCAGCATCGATCGGCAGCGCATCTTCCGGGCTTGTTCCCCAGGTCACGATCGGCGCAATGTCGGATGCTTCCATACGCACGTCGCGATCGAAGCTTGCTTGCGTATCGCTCGCGAGCATCGACCATGCCTCAATCGCCTGATCGAAATCCGAGCATTGCGGCGCATGGGGGCGGCCTTTCAAATAAGCAAAAGTCGTTGCATCGGGTGCCACCATGCCGCAGCGACCGCCCGCCTCAATCGACATGTTGCAAAGCGTCAGCCGGCCTTCGATCGACAGATCGCGAATGGTTGATCCGGCAAATTCGATGGCATGGCCGGTCGCACCATCAGCGCCAATGCGCGCAATGGCGGCGAGCGCGATATCCTTGGCCGCAATGCCGGGGCCGAGCTTTCCCTCAATGCTGATCCGCATCCGCTTCGGTTTGCGTTGCCAGATCGTCTGCGTCATCAGCACATGGGCAACCTCGGAGGCGCCAATGCCGAAAGCAAACGCGCCAAGCGCGCCGTGGGTCGAGGTATGGCTGTCGCCGCAGACAATCAGCAGACCCGGCAGCGTCAGCCCCTGCTCCGGGCCGATGACATGGACAATGCCTTGCCGCGGATCGTGAAGACCAAACAGCCTGATGTGATGTTTGGTTGTATTCTCCTCCAATTGCTGCACCATGCGCGCAATTTCAGGGTTGGCGATCGTGGTACGCCCGCCGCGCGTCGGCACATAATGATCGGCGACGCCGAATGTGAGGCTCGGCTCCGCGACATGCGCTTTTCGCTCCGCGACGCGGCTGAAGGCATGAAACGAGCCCTCATGCACGAAGTGCCGGTCGACCCAGAGCAAGGATTCGCCGTCTTCGCGGCGCACAATTTCATGCGCCTCCCACAACTTGTCGAACAACGTCAAAGCACGAGACATCGGCAATTCCGGTAGCGCTGGAGTTGACGTCCAGCTTGGTATGCTAAATGATACTAATGAAAATGCCCCCAATGCAAGGAAGCATCGCGCGTGGCGGAACGTTTGAGTGAGGCGAAAGCACGGCGCGTCTATCTGGTCCTACGCGACCGGATCTTGAGCCATGCGCTTGCGCTCGGCACCAAGCTACCCACCGAGAACGATCTCGCGCGGTTTCATCGGGTGTCGCGGGTGACGGTGCGGCGTGCACTCGCGGAACTGGCGCATGAAAATCTGATCGAGCGGCGGCGAAGCAGTGGTACGCGGGTGATCTATCAACCCTCGTCGAAACCTTTAACGGCCGATATTGCAAACGCCCTTGCCACGCTTGTTGAAATGGGCGAGCGCACGGCCAGTAAATTGTTGTCGTTTGATTACGTGAATGCGGACGGCCCAATTGCGCAGGCGCTGCATCTTGCAACCGGCGAGAAAATGCAACGCTCGGTTCGCGTCCGCCTGGTCAGTGGCATGCCATTTTCTTATTTGACTGCGCACGTGCCGGAGCGGATCGGCGCGACCTATTCCAAACGGGAACTCGCGGCACAGCCGTTGCTCGCTTTGCTTGAACGGTCCGGCATTAAAATCGAGCGTGCCTCGCAACGGATCAGCGCCGTGCTGGCGACGCCCGAGGCGGCGCATGCCCTCAAAGTCAGGATCGGTTCGCCGCTGATCGAATTGACCCGCATTGTTTACGACAGCAATGGCCGAGGCGTTGAGCATCTGCACGCGCTTTATCGGCCGGACCGCTATACCCTTGAAATGGACCTGGAGCGCGCCGGCGAAAAAGAAAATGGAATCTGGGCGCCGGCGCCTCAGGTCAAACATCGTCTCAAGAGCAAATCAACCGCAAAAAATACCTAGAGGGGAGTTCTATCATGTCTAATTTCTCGCGTTTCAGCCGCCGTCAATTCCTGCAGACATCGGTGCTGGGTGCCGCTGCCGTCGCAGCGCCCACCATTCTGCGCGCGCAGGGCGCGTCGGTTAAAGTCGGCATTCTGCATCCTGTGTCAGGAGCCTTGTCCTATTCTGGCCAGCAGGGCCGGCTTGGCGCCACCATCGCCCTCGAAGAACTCAATGCCGCAGGCGGCATCAAATCGCTCGGTGGCGCGAAGATCGAAGCGGTGCTGGGTGACGCGCAATCAACGCCCGAAGGCGGAAACGCCGAGGTCGAAAAAATGAACGCTGCCGGCGTCTCCGCCATTATCGGCGGCTATGCGAGCTCGATTTGTCTGTCGGCGAGCCAGGCCGCCGCACGCTATGATTTGCCTTATGTTGTCGATGTCGGCGTGGTCGACAGCATCGTCACCCGCGGCTTGAAAAACACGTTCCGGTTTGGCCCCGGCTTCGGCGTCATTGCTAAAACGGCGTTGGATAATCTCGTTGCCCTCAACGAGCAGGCCGGCAGTCCCGCCAAAACCGTAATGATTGTGCACGAGGATTCTGCCTTCGGTTCAGGCCTTGCCAATCTGCTGAACACCCAGCTTCCGCAGCGCGGCTTCCAAGTTTTAGAAACCATCGCGCATCCCACCCCGACGCGCGACTTCAATAACGTCGTGCTGAAGATCAAGGCGCAAAATCCGGATCTCGTTATTCCGGCGAACTATTACAACGAATACGTGCTGCTTGCGCGCACCATGCAGCAGCAGCGCGTCCGCCCGAAAGGCATCTATTCGATTCTCGGTGGCGCCGCCTCGTCCTACAAATTCGTCAAGGAATTTCCTGAGGCCGCGCAATACATCATGGATTGCAATCATTGGTTCGACCCGAAAAATCCGAAGGCTCTGGCGCTGAAGAAAAAGGTCGAAGAGAAAAACCAGTTCTACACCTACGAAGTGTTCATGAACTATTCGTGCGTGCTGCTGCTCGCCGACGCGCTCGAACGCGCCGCAAGCGCCGATCGGGCCAAACTCACGGCTGCACTGGAAAGCTCGACCTTTACCGGCCACGTGATGCCTTATGGCCCGACGAAGTTCGTCAACGGACAAAACCAGGGTGCGGCGCCGGTGAACACGCAGGTGCTCGGCAACGACATTCAGGTGATTTTGCCGGCAGCGTTTGCGTCAGGCAAAGCCGTGTTCCCAATGCCGCGCGGTTGATTGTCCTTCTTCTCCCTCCCCCTTGGGGGGAGGGTCGGCGCCGAGCGTAACGAGGCGACGGGGTGGGGGTATTCTCGAAGGCCACCCCACCCGGCTCGCTTCGCTTGCCACCCTCCCCAACCGAACTCAGGTGTTCCTGAGTTCGGCATTAAAAATGCCGAAGTCGGAAACATCCGACTTCGGATGCGGGGAGGGATCAAGGCTCATGCTCAAACAAAATGTTGGAGCGCGGTGCGCTCTAATACCATCCACACCGGTTATTTGCTCATGCTCTCGCCCGCAATTCTGTTTCCGGCCGTACTCAATGGCCTCATGACCGGTGCCATTTATGCGCTGGTGGCGCTTGGGCTGACGCTGATCTACGGTGTGCTGCACATCATCAATTTCGCCCATGGCGCGCTGCTGACCTCAGCGATGTTTGCAGCGTTTCTCGCGCATCGATGGCTTGGGCTTGATCCCTATATCGCCGCACTTGTGCTCACACCGCTGTTCTTTGTCCTCGGCTATGCGCTGCAGCGATTTATTATCGGCCCCGCCGCGCATGGCGACGACCGCAACATTTTGCTGGTGACGCTCGGCCTTGCCGTGGTGATCGAAAACCTGTTGCTTTACTTTTTTCGCGCCGACACGCGCACCATCGATCTTCCCTACGCATTCGATGTCGTTGAAATCGGCACGGCGGTGCTGGCTGTGCCCCGCCTTGTCGCGTTTTGCGCCGTTGCCTTCGTCACGCTCGCGCTTTGGATCTTGATGCAGCGGACCAACACCGGCAAGGCGATCCGTGCAGTTGCCAAGGAAAAACTCGGCGCGGAACTCTCCGGCATCAACGTCGCGCACATCTATGCGGTGACGTTTGGGGTTGGCACCGCGTGCCTTGCCATTGCCGCGTGTCTGCTGCTGCCGACCTATTACGTCAATCCGAGCGCGGGCAATGCGTTCGTTCTGATCGCCTTCACCATTGTGGTGCTCGGCGGCATGGGATCGCTCGCAGGCGCCCTGATCGGCGGCCTGTTCATTGGCGTTGTTGAAAGCCTCTCGGGCCTGTTCCTCGGCGAATCCCTCGGTCAGATCGGCATCTTCGTGATGTTCATTCTCGTGCTGCTGTTTCGTCCGAGCGGCCTGTTCGGAGAACGGGCATGAGGCCATACGCCAACATCATCATTGCCGTGGCATTGCTGGCGACGGTGCCGCTCGTCATTTCTGCCAATGTTGTTCTCAATTTTCTGGTCGTGACTTTTCTGATCGCGCTGGTCGGGCAGGGTTGGAATTTGCTCGGCGGCTATGGCGGTCAATATTCCTTCGGCCATGCGGCATTCTTCGGCACCGGCGCCTATGTCACCGCAATTGTGCAGATGCGCTATGGCATCAATGCCTGGGCCGGCTTCGCCATCGGAATTGCCGCGGGCGCTTTGGTTGGCGCTGCAATCGGCGCAACGAGTTTTCGGTCGGGGTTGCGGGGCTCATATTTTGCGCTGATCACGCTTGCCTTCGCGGAAGTGCTGCGGATTGTTGCGAGCGTTGCGCCAATCACCGGCGCCGGCGTCGGCACGCTCCTCAAACTCGACCTTCGATTGGAAGCATTGCAATTTCAAAGCCGCGCACCGTTTTATTGGATCATCCTCGGACTCGTCGGCTTCGCAATGATTCTCGTGCGCCGGATCGAGCACAGTCGCTTCGGGGCTTACCTGATCGCGGTGCGCGAAAACGAAGAAGCGGCCAAAGCGCTTGGCGTCGACACGCTGCGCATCAAAATCATCGCCATGACCATTTCAGCCGCGATCACGGCCGCGGGCGGCTGTTTCTATGTTCAGTATTTTCTGTTCGTCGATGCCGGCATTGCCTATGGCCCCTGGATTTCGGTCGAGGCCCTGCTTGCGCCGATCATCGGCGGCGTCGGCACGGTCGCCGGGCCCCTGCTCGGCGCGGTCGTCGTCAAGTCGTTGGGCGAGATTACGAAGGTCGTAACAGGCGACGCGCCGGGCCTTGATCTTGCGGTCTATGGCTGCGTGTTGATCGCCATCGTCGCGCTCGCTCCGCGCGGGATCGTCGGCATTTTTGCGCGTTGGAAACAGCGGATGCCGTTCGGCTCGGCAAACAGACAAACGCCGGAGCGCGGTCATGGCTGAGCCGCTGTTGCGCGTCGAGCAAATCACCAAACGGTTCGGCGGCTTGCTCGCGGTCGATCGCGCGTCATGCACGGCGGAGCATGGCCGCATCACTGCTTTGATCGGACCGAACGGCGCCGGCAAGACGACCTTGTTCTCGATGATCTCGGGCTTTCTGCAGCCGAGCGAAGGCCGCATCCTGTTTGAAGGTGTCGATATCGTTGGCGAGCCGCCGTACCGCCTTGCCCGGCGCGGCATCGCGCGGACCTTTCAGATCGTCCAGCCCTTCGCGGGCCTCACCACGCGGGAGAACATCGCCATCGGCGCGCACTTGTCGCGGCCATCGCGCGCCGATGCGCTCGCCGCCGCGGCCGATGTGGCGCGCATGGTGGGATTGACCGCCATGCTCGACCAGCCGGCCGCCGATCTCACCGTTTCGGGACGCAAGCGGCTTGAACTTGCACGCGCGCTTGCGCTCGAACCGCGCCTGCTGCTGCTTGATGAAGTGCTGGCCGGCCTCAACCCTTCCGAAGTGCGCGACATGATCCCGGTGATCCGCTCGATTCGCGAGCGCGGCATCACCATCGTCATGATCGAACACG
>DATAIA010000795.1:0-3919 GCA_036262895.1 Xanthobacteraceae bacterium | reverse complement strand
CATAAATGCGCTGGATATGTTCCCACCGCACACGATCGGCCGACATGGGATTTTCCGGCGGCTCGACCTTTTTGCCGTCAATTGTAAGGAGCGCCGAGACAACGTCGTCAGCATCAGCAGGCTTGGAAAGATAATCGACGGCGCCAAGCTTCACCGCGTTTACCGCGGTAGCGATATTGCCGTACCCGGTGAGAATAATGCCGCGCGCGTCGGGACGGCGTTGTTTGAGCGCGGAGATCACATCAAGGCCGGTGCCATCGCCTAAGCGCATGTCAACCACCGCGAACGCAGGTGCCGCTCGTTCCACTTGAACAAGGCCGTCCGCTACCGACTCCGCGGTTCGTACCTCAAAGCCGCGGGTTTCCATGGCGCGGGCAAGCCGTTGAAGGAACGACTTGTCGTCCTCTACAATCAACAGCGAACGATCGCCTTGAACTTCTGCTATCGCGACATCGACCATGACGCGTGGTGCTCCCAGCTCTAAACCATGATCCGGGAAAAGCCTGCACCCGCGAAGGCGGGTGTGAGGTCCGGTTTCCCTCGGGACAAACGCAAAGCGTTTGCCTGGAAATCATGCTCAAAACAAAACGCAGCGTTCATCGCCCTCGGCGATTAGTTAAGCATCACTTGCGCTGGCTCAAGAGGTCGCAGGCACTTCCGCACCGAAATCTACCAAACGTTCGAAATCAGCCCGCCCCCACGATATACGCACAATCGCACCGTTATGCGGCGCTTCGCGATTGATGAACGTGAGCATTGCTCCTGAACGTTCAAGCAGAGTCTTGGCAATGAAAAAGCCCAGACCAAGACCGCCTATTTCGCGTTCACCACCGCTGCGACTGCGTCCTCGCGTAGTGACATAAGGCTCGCCGATCCGGCTCATCACTTCCGGCGCAAATCCGGGACCGTCGTCGGTGATGGTCACGGCGATATCGTTTGCCGACCACGATGCCGTGATCTCGACGCGCTCGGTCGCAAAGTCGACGGCGTTTTCCACGAGATTGCCAAGACCGTAGAGAATTGCGGGATTGTGCGCGCCCGCGGGTTCGCCCGAGCGATCCGCAGGCAATGCGACATCGATCGTCACCCCGAAATTGCGGTGGGGCGCAACCACTTCTTCGATCAAAGACGAAAGCGGCATGCGATCGAACGGGCCGCTTGCAGTGGAAAGTTCGGTGAGCTTTGCAAGAATGTCGCGACAGCGTAGCGACTGCTCGCGCAACAATTTGATATCGTCCGCGTGCGGTGAGTTAGGTTCAAGCGAGCGCTCCAATTCCTTGACGATGACCGCGATGGTGGACAGCGGCGTGCCGAGTTCATGGGCGGCGGCGGCTGCAAGGCCGTCAAGCTGCGAGAGATGCTGCTCGCGCGCCAGCACCAATTCTGTTGCAGCCAGCGCATCCGCAAGCAGGCGGGATTCCTCGGCGATTTGCCACGCATAGGCGCCGATAAAGGCAAGCGCGAGCAGCAGCGAAAACCAGATACCAAGCATGTAAATCGGCGGCAGCACCAAGGGATCATCGCTCGCCCATGGCAGCGGCAAGTGAACAAAGACCAGCGTCGTTGCACACAGCGCGGCCATTCCACCAAGAACGACGGTCATTCGCGGCGGCAGTGCGGTGGCGGAAATCAGCACCGGTCCGAGAAACAGGAACGAAAACGGATTGGCGAGGCCGCCCGTTAGAAACAGAAGAACAGCAAGCTGCACGATGTCGAAAGCGAGCAGCCAGGCGAAGCGATCCGGCTCCAGACGCTGGATCGATCGAAACCGCAAGCGAAGCGCAAGATTAAGCCCCACACTGAATGCGATCACGGCAAGACAGGCGCCCAGCGGCAGCGTGAAATCGAGCCCAAAATGGACGACCAGCACGGCAAGCGTTTGCCCGATCACCGCAAACCATCGCAAGCGCATCAGCGTGTCGAGACGGACGGTACGGCGGGGATGCTCAAGGTGCTCGGCAATTTGAAACGGCATGACATCCGCGCTCCCACGTCACATATTCAAGTTCAATCGTGCCGGATTCGCCCGCCGTAACAATCAAAGTTGTGCATCCGAAGTTCGTTCCATTTCGTCATTGCAGACTTGCATGAAGCGCTGTGCGGCGCCACTTGTGCGATGGATAATATCGATTATCAACAGTCTGTTGCTTGAGGCTCCATCGTCATGTCCGAACCAGCGATTGCTGTCGATCAACTCGTCAAGGTCTATAAAACCGGCACGGCCGTCGCGGGCATCTCGTTCAGCCTGCAGAAGGGTTCGGTTACGGGACTGCTTGGTGGCAATGGCGCCGGCAAAACCACAACGATTGCGATGATCATGGGCCTCGTCACGCCGACGTCGGGCACGGTGAGCGTGCTCGGCGCATCCATGCCGCGCCAGCGTTATCGTGTGCTCCATCGCATGAACTTCGAGAGCCCTTACGTCGAGATGCCGATGCGGCTCACCATCAGGCAGAACCTCACCGTCTTCGGATCGCTCTATGGTGTTGCCACGATCGATGACCGGATCATGCAGATCGCGGACGATCTCGATCTCACCGATCTGCTTGATCGCCCGACCGGCAAATTATCGGCGGGGCAAAAGACGCGCGTGTCGCTGGCGAAGGCGCTGCTCAATCGCCCTGAACTCCTGCTTCTGGATGAGCCGACTGCTTCGCTTGATCCGGATACGGCCGATTGGGTGCGAACGCGCCTTGAGCAATATTGCGAGCAACATGGAACAACTGTGCTGTTGGCTTCTCATAATATGGCGGAGGTGGAGCGTCTGTGCGATCGGGTGATCATGATGAAGAAGGGACGGATCGAGGACGACGATCCGCCGCGAAAACTGATCGCGCGATATGGGCGAACAACGCTTGAGGAAGTCTTCCTCGACGTCGCACGTGGGCGCGGCGAAGCGCGCGAGGCCGCACAATGAAAACCGGTCACGCTGACAGCTGGCCCATTTCAGCGCGCCGGATCGGCGCGATGGTGTTGCGCTATTGGTATCTGCTGCGCTCATCCTGGCCGCGCTTGCTGGAACTGATTTATTGGCCGACCGTGCAGATGCTGACTTGGGGATTTTTGCAGCTCTATGTCGCCGACCATGCCAGCTTTTTTGCGCGCGCATCCGGCACGCTGATTGGTGCCGTGTTGTTGTGGGATATTCTGTTCCGCGGTCAGCTCGGCTTTTCGATTTCGTTTCTTGAAGAGATGTGGGCGCGCAATCTCGGCAATCTCATGATCAGTCCGTTGCGGCCGATGGAATTCGTGATTGCCCTGATGATCATGAGTATCATTCGCCTGGCAATCGGAGTCATTCCAGTCACTCTGCTTGCGATCGCTTTCTTCGGTTTCAACCTTTACGGACTGGGACTCGCCTTGGCAGCCTTCTTCGTCAATCTGATCCTGACCAGTTGGGCCATCGGCATCCTGGTTTCCGGTGTGGTGCTGCGCAATGGATTGGGGGCGGAGAGTCTCGCATGGACGCTGATGTTTTTGTTGTTGCCGCTGACCTGCGTTTATTATCCCGTTACGGTCTTACCTGAGTGGCTACAAATCATTGCGTGGGCGTTGCCGCCTACCTATGTATTTGAAGGAATGCGTTCAGCGCTGATCGACCACGTGTTCCGAGCCGATCTGATGCTCGAATCACTGGTTCTGAACGTCGCCTATTTTGCCGCCGCTGCCGTCGCATTTTTAGCCCTCCTCAACAGTGCACGGCGGCACGGCTCGCTGATGCAGACCGGCGAATAGGCCGCCAGATACCCAGCGCCCCAATCGCGCATACCCTGTTAAGTAATCAGGCGCAGAATTATGGGCCTTGAGAGCCATAAACAGTTCACATCGGTTGACGCGATGACTAAAACACGACAGCCTGCTGCACTGCAGCAAGGGGTCCGGGGATTATCGCAAATGCCGATTGGAGAATTTGGAGGCG
>DATAIA010000794.1:0-3884 GCA_036262895.1 Xanthobacteraceae bacterium | reverse complement strand
CATAACATTGCAGCCGGATCAGGCGACGGCCGAGCGTCGACGCCAGCACCTTCGCCACTTCGGTTTTGCCGACACCGGCTTCGCCCTCAAGAAAAAGCGGGCGGCCCATTTTGAGCGCAAGGAACAGCACAGTCGCAAGCGAACGATCGGCCAGATAATTGGCCTTGGCGAGCAGCGCCAACGTATCATCAATGGAAGATGGGATCGTTTTTGGCGTCAAAGCTTGTTTCACTGTCGCCTCAGTATAGTGGGATTGAGAAGCACCGGGCGTTCCTTCTTCGTCATGCCCGGCCTCGTGCCGGGCATCCACGCTCTTTTCGTGGATGGCCGGGACAAGCCCGGCCATGACGACGAATATGGGGGTATTCCTTAAAAAATATCAGAACTTTGGTTCCAACTTATATCGGGTTTCCCAGGCATATAATCTCTGATTAGCCAAACCTAAGCGGTTGGACCTGTCCCAATCACCCAGCCGCGGCAACCGCCCGGCGGGCCAGAACCCCGATGAGATGCGCGCGATAATCAGCCCCGCCGTGAATGTCGCTGCTCAAGCCATCGGCCGACACGGTCAGACCCTCCAGCGATTTCGGCGAAAATCGCTTCTGCAGCGCTTCTTCAAACGCACTGACGCGGAACACGCCACCGGCGCCCGCACCGGTCACCGCCACGCGAATCTCACGGCCCCGCTTGGAGACAAACACACCAACCAGCGCATAGCGCGATGCTTGATTTCGGAATTTGATGTAGGCCGCCTTCTTCACCAGCGGGAATATCACCTTGGTGATGATCTCGTCAGGCTCCAGCGCCGTTTCAAACATGCCGGTGAAAAATTCATCGGCCTTGATGCGCCGCTTCGAGGTGACGATTGTTGCGCCAAGTCCGAGGCACGCCGCCGGATAATCTGCGTTCGGATCGTTATTGGCGACCGAACCGCCCAGCGTTCCCATATGACGCACTGCCGGGTCGCCGATGTGTCCGGCGAGGTCGGCAAGCGCCGGCAGATGTTCCTGCACGAGAGGCGAAGCCGCAACCTCGGCGTGGCGCGTCATCGCACCAATCACAATCGCACGGCCTTTGAGTTCGATGCCGGAAAGCCCGTCAACACGCGAGAGGTCAATCAGGTTTGCCGGACTCGCAAGCCGCTGCTTCATGGTCGGGATCAATGTCTGACCGCCGGCGAGCAGCTTTCCATCTTCGACCTTGCCAAGCATGTTGACCGCTTGCCGGACCGTTCCGGGGCGTTGAAAGCTAAATGCGTACATCTAAAGCTCCTTTATTTATTCCGCTGCCTGCCGCAAGGCATGTGTCTTTTGTATTGCCGCCCACACGGTTTGTGGCATTGCCGGCATGGAAATATCCTCGGTCCCGACGGCATCAGTGATCGCATTCATGACCGCGGCGGGCGCAGCAATCGCCCCTGCTTCGCCACAGCCTTTGATGCCGAGGGGATTTCCAGGACACTTGGTTTCTGTAATGCCCACCGCAAATGACGGCAAATCGTCAGCCCGCGGCATGCAATAGTCCATCAACGAACCCGTGACGAACTGTCCGTCCTCGTTGTAGATCGCCCGTTCAAGCAGCGCCTGCCCCACACCTTGCGCGATGCCGCCGTGCACCTGCCCTTCCACGATCATCGGATTGACGAGGACACCGAAATCATCGACGGCCGTCCAGTTCACGATCACGCTCCTGCCGGTTTCCGGATCGACCTCGACTTCGCAGATGTGACAGCCTGCGGGAAAGGTGAAGTTGGTGGGGTCGTAGAACGCTCCCTCTTTCAGCCCCGGTTCGAGTTCCTGGCCCGAGAATTTGTGCGCGATATAGGCGTGAAGCGTAACCTCGCCCCACGCCGCAGATTTGTCGGTGCCGGCGATGGTGAATTTTCCGTCCCTGAAAACAATGTCGCCTTCGGCGGCTTCAAGCAGATGCGATGCGACCTTCTTGGCTTTCGCTTCGACCTTATCGAGCGCTTTGACAAGCGCCGACATGCCGACGGCACCCGAGCGCGAACCGTAGGTGCCCATCCCGAATTGCACCTTGTCGGTGTCGCCGTGCACCACACTGACCGTTTCGATCGGCACACCAAGCCGCTCGGACACAAGCTGAGCAAAGGTCGTTTCATGCCCCTGCCCGTGCGCATGCGAGCCGGTGAGCACCTCCACCGATCCGGTCGGATTGACGCGCACCTCGGCAGATTCCCAGAGACCAACACCAGCACCGAGTGACCCGACGGCCTGGCTCGGCGCGATGCCGCACGCTTCGATATAGGTCGAGTATCCAAGTCCACGCAGCTTACCGCGACGCCCGGCCTCCCGCTTGCGCGTTCCGAAGCCTTTGACGTCGGCAAGTTCTTGGGCCTTTTTGAGCGAAGCCTGATAGTCGCCGATATCGTAATTCATGATCACCGGCGTTTGATGCGGAAAGTGCGTGATGAAATTGCGCCGACGCAATTCGGCCGGGTCAATGCCAAGCTCGCGCGCGGCCACTTCAACGAGACGCTCCACAACGAATGTAGCTTCAGGCCGGCCAGCACCGCGATAGGCATCGACCGGCGCCGTATTGGTGTAAACTGCATCGACTTCACAATAGATCGCCGGAATCGCGTACTGGCCCGACAATAGCGTCGCGTACAGATAAGTCGGAACCGACGACGAAAACGTCGACATGTAAGCACCGAGATTGGCAATCGTCCTCGCGCGCAATCCAACGATCCGGCCATCGGCATTCAACGCAAGCTCCGCATGGGTCACGTGATCGCGCCCATGTGCGTCGCACAGAAATGATTCCGAGCGTTCGGCAACCCATTTCACCGGCCGGCCGACCCGCCGAGCCGCGCACAGCGCCACGACCTCTTCCGGATAGATGAAGATCTTGGAACCAAAGCCGCCGCCAACGTCCGGCGCAATCACGCGCAGCTTGTGTTCCGGGGCGACCCCGACGAAAGCAGAAATAACTAATCGCGCCACGTGCGGGTTTTGCGTGGTGTTCCAAAGCGTGAAGCTTTCAGCCCCGCTGTCGTATTCGCCGATTGCGGCGCGAGGCTCCAGTGCATTCGGCACCAGCCGATTGTTGATGATGTCAAGCTTGGTCACATGCTTTGCGTCTTTGAACGCCGCCTCGGTCGCTTGGGCGTCGCCGAGATGCCATTGGTAAATCGTGTTACGCGGCGCGATCTCATGAATCGCCGCGCCATTTTGCGCTTTCGCAGGATCGATAATTGCGGGAAGCACCTCGTAGCTGACGTCTACCTTTTCCACGGCATCCTTCGCCTGCGCGAGCGTCTCGGCCACAACGACGGCAACCGCATCGCCAACATGGCAGACCTTGCCGTGAGCCAGCGCCGGATGGGCTGCCATCTTCATCGGCGAGCCATCTTTGGAGTGAATCATCCAGCCGCAAATGAGATTGCCGATCTTGTCTTCGATAAGGTCCTGGCCAGTCAGGACCGCGAGCACACCGGGCGAACTTGCGGCCGCCGCCGTATCGATGCGAACGATCCTGGCATGCGCATGTGGCGAGCGGACAAAAACCGCACGCACTTCACCGGGGCGACTGATGTCCGCCGTGTAATGACCCTTGCCGGTGATAAACCGCTGATCTTCCTTCCGACGCACTGACGCGCCGATTCCGGTCGCGCTCATGGCGTGTCCTCCCGTTTTAAATGCGGGTCCGGTTGATCTTATTCTGCGGCCTTCTGTGACGTGCCGCCCTTATCCATCGCGCGCGCACCGGCGGCAATCGCCTTGACGATGTTTTGATATCCGGTGCAGCGGCAGATGTTGCCTTCAAGCTCTTCGCGGATGGTCTTGTCGTCGAGATCGTGGCCCTTGCGCTTGACCATATCGACCGCCGTCATGATCATGCCGGGGGTACAGAAGCCGCAT
>DATAIA010000793.1:0-2468 GCA_036262895.1 Xanthobacteraceae bacterium | reverse complement strand
TTTAATTCAAATGCCACTTTTGACGAGTACCTGCAGGCATGTTCGCTGACGGATAAAGTCGACTTAACCAACTCGGATCTCCCTAATAGTGCGCCAGTGCTTTGCTTGACATCATCTTTCCCAAAGCCAAATGGTCGATTTTTGGGCTGAGCCTCGCGCCGGCCGGCGGCAAGGCAGCCGATTAGCGAGACTTATCGCGCACCCGGCTACTTCGAATTGGCCGGACCGCCCTCTGCACCGCCATACTTCTCTCCGAGGTGTCCGACCTCACGTCCAGCGAGAAAAGTGCTGATCGCCTCGTAACGAACCCGCTCACCCGTTCGGCGAGCGCCAAATCGGCGCTGTTACGCTCATGCACGGCACAAACGAAAAGCGGAGCTTTGCCTGACGGCAGCGGAATGAAGTGGTGGCGAAGTTGTTTTGAAAAACTGATTTCTTTCTCGCATCTTGTCTTCAAGATCGCTGCTGCTCATGTCCCAATGTGAACCGATTGTTATTTACTACGACGGCTCTGACGAAGCCAAATGCGCACTCGTCCGTACCAATGATCTGGCGATGTCGCGCGGTACCGACGTGCACGTACTAACCGTCGTTGATATTAAGTCCGCAATAGCGTGGGGTTCGGGGGTGCTTTCTGAGATCGCGTATCGCGACATGTTGGACGCAGCGTGGTGCAACGTCGAGGAAGCCGTGGCTCAGTTGAGGGACAACGGGACCGTCGCAAAGGGCTACGTTGCCCATGGCAGTGTCATCGACTGCATCGGCCGGCACGCGGCTCTTGTTAACGCTAAAGCGATCGTTGTCGGTTATGTAAATGCATCTCCGTCAAAATGGTGGTTTGGCAGGAAACCTGCGCTTGACGGGCTGCTTATGAGAGCCGGCGGACGTTCAGTAATAGTCGTGCCTGTCAAATGACCGCGACTCCATCCGTACTCCAGCGCATCATCCACCATATTCCTGACGATGAGGGCACGCGGGAAAAGTCCATGGCACATTGCCTGAACACTCATGAGCAAACAGGGCGCGAAAGCTTTTGTTATTCACTTGACAAGCATTGGATAAATGCCAATTCCCGTAAACGGGAACGTCATAAAAAAAGACACCAGTGCGGGCGGCGCAGACATATCTAGCTTGCTTCAAGAAATGCTGCCGCGACTTTGGGAGTTTTCGTTGCGACTTTCAGATGAAGGGTAGTCTCTGAATAACTGTCTGCAAGAAAATCGGATTGAAGGACGGGTGACCTTAATGTCTGAATTTGACGAGCGGTCGCTTAACGGCATGAGCATATTCGCTAAGGTCGTTGACGCAGGCAGCTTTGCTGCTGCCGGCGAGCAACTGGATATGTCGCAGCCTGGCGTCAGCCGGGCAATCTCTCGCCTTGAGGCACGGCTTGGTTTTCGGCTGTTCGACCGGACTCCACGGGCAGCCTTATTGACTGACGACGGGCGACGGTTCTATGAGCAAATCGCGCCGCTTCTTGCGGGACTGAGAGAGGCCGCCGCGACGGCCTCGGGTAATGCGAATTCCGTACGCGGCCGACTCAGGGTCAATGTTGACCCGTTTTTTTCCAAACTGTTGCTTGGGCCGCGACTGGAAGCGTTCATGAACAGATATCCAGATCTTACGGTCGAATTAATCACGCGTGATCGATTGGGCGACAAGGTGATTGATGGGTTAGACCTTGCTGTGCATTTCGGTGAGCCTCGAATTTCTACGATGCGAGCGCGGAAGCTTCTGGAGACCCGCATCGTGACGGTTGCATCCCCAGCGTATGTTGAACGCCATGGCCGGCCGCTCAGACCAGAGGACCTTGGGCAAGGCGGTCACGTATGCATCGAGTCTCGCCACACCTGGACTGGCCGCCCCTCCAAATGGGAATTTCATCGAGGAAGTCAGCAGATGCATGTGGAAACAAGCGGAAATCTGATCATAGATGACTCTGCAACGGTGCTCAACGCGTGCATGGCGGGCCACGGGATTGCGCAGATCATGGAATTCGGCGCCGAAAAATTTTTGGCCGAAGGTAAACTGATTGACCTGTTTCCCGAGTGGCCAGACAAACGATTTCCACTATACGCTTTATATCTAAGCGGAAGCCATCCACCGGCCAGAACACGGGCCTTTTTGGACTTTCTTGTTTCCCTTATGGAACGGATTTCGCACGCACCATCCAGGGGGATAGAACGTATGGCCCGGGGGGCAGCCTTGCCAGAGAGATAGCCGTCACCGTCCCGCATCTGCTTGTATGCGCCAGTTTTTGAGTATAGGACTGAAACTGGCCGAGCTCAGCGGCGAGGAGCGCCGGCGCCTGATCGCGCTCGATCAGTCCCGCGGCGGCAATAGCCTACTCGTTGACTTAGCCGAAGAGTGCGGCATTTCTTGCGTACCGCTCGAGGACGCCACGCGCAAGTGGCACACGGCAGTGACGTGCCCGTGCTGCGGGGCACACCCGAGATACGAGGTCAGTG
>DATAIA010000792.1:0-16263 GCA_036262895.1 Xanthobacteraceae bacterium | reverse complement strand
TGGCGCAAAGCGGCCGGTCAGGGAAATGGTGGACAAATAAATTCCGTCGACGGAATTCGCACCACGGCTATTTTCTCAGTTCGCCGCGCAGCAGAACGGCCTTCAGTTCGTTGAGACAAAACTCAAAAACAGCATTTATGCGTGGTACTTTACGAAGATCTCGGTGCGCAAGAAGGAATATTGGGTAGCTTAATTCCGGCAGTGGACCCAGAACGCAGACAAGTTCCTCATCTGCGGCCGCGTAAACCGCCGGTAAGGGCGCGATACCGGCGCCCGACTTGATGGCCAAATGTACGCTGGGAATATTGCTACATCGTACGGCGACCCTCGCTGCAGGTGCATGCGTTTTCATCCACTGCGCGGCCGGCAGCGCCTCAATCTCGTCGACCAGCTCGACAATGTTGAAGCTGTCGATGTCGGCTGGGGCGGATGGTCGGCCGTGGCGTTCGACAAATGAACGACTGGCGTAGATTGCCCAGGGGACCTCCGTAATTTTTCGCCCAACCAGCGCAGGGTCGCCATCGAGGTTTCCGCCTCGGATTGCAATGTCTGCCTCGCCCTTGGAAAGATCGAGTGCCCGCTGCTCCATGATCAACTCGACCGTGATGTGCGGATGCCTCGAATGAAACCTGTCGAGGAAGCCGGATTTGATGATGCGCTGACCGACCGTTACGTGGCTGGTCAGCTTGACCAAGCCGGCGGCGCGGTTGTCGAGTGTTATCGATTGGCGTTGCAATGCGTTGACGGTGGCTTCAACTTGTTCTGCATAGACCAGCAGTTGCTGGCCGTGCGCCGTCAGTCGGTATCCGCCGGCTTGTCGTTCAGCAAGCGAGCGGTCGAGCGCCGCTTCGAGAGCCCGCAAACGGCGTTGAACGGTCGACTGATTTACACCCAAGGCTCTTGCAGCGTTCCCGGTGCTGCCACCGCGCGCAACAGCCAGGAAATAACGAAGGTCGTTCCAGTCGAACATCAGCCCACCCGCATTTTTGCCCGACCGGCGCGCAGACTTGCGGCTCTGGTCAACCCTCAGCTCATGCTACACCGGACGTGCCTCGGCCGATGGCGAAACTTACAGTCATTTGGCCGACGAAGGAGCAGAAATGAACCAAATGAATGCTCTCGCCGCAATTGTCGCGGTCAGCCTGGCCATGCTTGGAACAGCATCAAAGTCTGCTGCACAGCAAGCCGGCAGCAATGAAGACGAAGCTGCCATTCGCAAAGTCATTGTGGAAATGACCGAAGGCTTCAACAATCACGACGGAAAGGCTGCTGCGCGCATGTATACGCCGGACGCCCGGTTTGTCAGCGTCCGGGGTGATATGATGAACGGTCAAGCCGGAATCGAGAAAGGATTGGCTGCAATACTGACCAGCAGGGCGAAGAACGCGACACAGCGAACCATCGATGTCACGGTTCGATTTGTACGGCCCGATGTGGCGCTCGCGAATGTAACAAATGAACTGAGCGGTCTGGTTGCTCCAGACGGGCATGCCTTGCCTTCACATCAGGAACTCAGCTTGCGCGTCTTCGTCAAGGACGCCGGCGTGTGGCAGATCGCGGCCTTCCACAATACGATGATCGCTCCTTTCTCGCCGCCCGTGAGATGAGTTCTTAGGCTTGCGGCACCAAAGGGTACGCTATTTTCTGAATACCCCGCGGTCCGCCTTTGTGCGCGTCGGGTGATTTCCGTCAAAGGTTGTTCCTCGATGGGCCAAGAGAGCCTGCTGGGGACAGCATTTATCAGTGCTGTCTAGTAGCGCGACTGAAGTCTATTAACGAAGTAAAAGTTCTTTGATGCGTGTAGCAAGGCCATCCATCGCGAATGGTTTGGTGAGTATCGCCATTCCGGAATCTAGTCCGCCAGCACCGATCGCCGTTTTTTCGGCGTAACCTGTAATGAAAAGCACCTTCAGTTTAGGACGCGCCGTTCGGCCGAAATCCGCTAGTTGCCGGCCATTCATGCCACCCGGCAAGCCGACGTCGGTGACGAGAAGGTCGATCCGCGTGTCTGAGCGCAAGACCTGAAGGGCGCTGCTGCCATCGGAAGCCTCTATTGCCGTGTATCCGAGCTCGGCAAGCACCTCACCGACCAACATGCGGACTGAAGGTTCGTCGTCGACGATGAGCACGGTCTCGCCTGCGCCAGCGCGTGGCGCCGACGCGAAATCGGCCGTTTCGTCTGCAGCTGCTGCCTCTTCGGTATGCCTGGGAAGAAAAAGGCAGATCGTTGTACCTTTCCCCTCAATTGACTCAATATGCACTTGACCACCGGATTGCTTTGCAAATCCGTAGATCATGGAGAGGCCCAAGCCAGTGCCCTGACCAAGCGGCTTGGTTGTATAGAAGGGATCAAAGGCTCTTTGAATGACCTCGTCGCTCATTCCCGTTCCCGTGTCGGATACCGACAAACAGACATATTCGCCTGGTCGCATTTCGTCGGCAAAGGCTTCGACATCCTTCAAGAGACGATTTTCAGTAGCGATCTTGATCTTGCCGCCGTGCGGCATCGCATCGCGGGCGTTAATGCAAAGGTTGAGCAGGGCGTTTTCGAGTTGGTTCGGATCAACAAGCGTGATCCATAGATCAGGCTCATTTGCCGTTTGGATTTCGATCCCGGGACCCACCGTATTACTGATCAAGTCCGTCATGCCGGCGATAAGCCGATTAACATCAGTGGCCTTCGGATCCAGTGTCTGACGCCGCGAGAATGCTAGCAGGCGATGAGTAAGCGCCGCAGCGCGATTGGCCGCTCCTTGCGCCGTAGATATGTAACGTTCGACATCTTTATACCGACCCTGCGAAATGCGGATTTGCAACAGTTCCAGGGCGCCGGATATCCCCGTCAGCAAGTTGTTGAAATCGTGCGCCAACCCGCCTGTGAGCTGTCCAACGGCCTCCATCTTCTGAGCCTGTCTCAAAGCGTCTTCTGCCTTGTTCAAAGCCTCCTGTTGTTGGCGTTGGTCCGAAATGTCACGCGCGACGCAATAGAGCAAACCATCGACATTGACTGCTGTCCAAGACAGAACACGATAGTCTCCATGACGGGTGCGGAAGCTGCTTTCAAAATTGGACGTCTGTTCGGGAACTGCCAGGCGACTGACAGCGTCGCGCATTTTCCGGCGGTCAGCGGGATGCTCAAGCCATTCGGAAGTCTTGCCTCGAATCTCATCGGGCATCCAGCCGAGCACCTTGGTCCAGGCCGGGTTGACGCTGATCCACGTCCCGTCTGCAGCCGCTACGCCGATCAAATCGAGGCTGACTTGCCATACGCGGTCGCGCTCCTGCGTGCGCTCCGCAACGCGATGTTCCAGGTTGAGATTTAGTTCCCGAAGCGCCTCTTCCGCGGCACGGCGCTCGTTCATGTCGCGCAAGATCGCGGTGACGAAAATCCGTCCTTCGCTCAACCACCGCGACGCGGAGACATCGAGAAACGTTCGCGAACCATCTTTGCGCCTAGCAACCAGCTCGATCGGACGGACTGACCGATCACCCGCAAGGATCGTCTGCCAAAGATTTTCCCATTGATCAGGCTTTTCAAACAAGAAGTCCAAAGCGCGTCCAACCAGTTCGGAGCGCTCGAATTGTGTTTCTCTAATCGCCGCGGGATTTGCGAACTGGATGGTACCGGTTGCGTCGAGCGTTAGAATGATGTCCGGGGCACTCTCCACGACGGCATCGTAACGCGCATTTTGGCGTTCCCGGAGGACTTGTTCGCGATGGGCGGCGCCGGTGACATCGACGATCTGGAGCACACAATGCGAATAGGGCCGCTCCCCTAGTGGGCGGACCGATACGTTGTGAACGAGAGGCAGGCCGGCGCGCGTACGGAGGGGTAGCATGTTTGGATTGAGCGAATGGGTGAGCAGGGCAGACGAGCCGAGGTCGATGGCTTCCGAGATGGAAGTCTTCAATCGAACCAGCGAACGCCCGGGGAATAGCTCGGAGAGTGTCTTTCCGACGGCTCGCTCGGAAGAAAGACCGCTCGCAGCCGCGAACCAATAGTTCCAGCAGACTACACGTTGATCGCTGTCAAGAACAACGACGCCACTGTCCAAGGCGTCGAAGGTGGCGGCAAATTGGTCCCGCTCAAGCCGGATCATTTTGTGGCTGCACAGCTTCGCCCGTTGCCCGTTCGATGAACTCGTCAAGCAGATGTTTTAGAGCCGTGAGCGAGGGAAGATCCATGATCATTGCGATGTAGCCGCTGATGTCGCGCTCGCGCACCGCGAAATTGATAAAAAGGAACATCACGACATCTCCGGCCTGGGGCGGGGGGGCGAGGCCGAAAAAAGTTGCGGCGCTGCCGCGCAATACCTCGGGCAGCGACATCTTCAGACTTCGTTGCAGCATATTCGCGATGGTCGCCAAGCAACTATTCAGGAGGATGTTGCCGGTCTCGGCCAAAGCTTCCTGTTCCAATTCGATGATATCTTCCAGCGGAAGATCCCCGCCAGTGATTGCACGGACGAGCTCAAGGCTCTTCGTCTCGGGAAAAATGAGCAGTGCTCGGCCGGTGATGTCACCCTCGAACACTTGGTGGACAGCGACTAGGTTAGAGATCTCTCGTTCGGCGAGAATTGCTATGGCGCGCGCGCGAGTCTCCAACGTGACTGTCGGCACTGAAAGATGCACTTGTGCGCCGACCATATCGCGAAGACTGAAGGCTGCACGGCTAACTCCGATGTTCACCAATTCGGTGAGAGCATCGAGCTGCAGTTCGGTGAGCAGATCGGAAGGCGCTGAGGTCATGCACTGCCCAGTTCGAGCCGCCGCACCGCGTCCTGAAGGAAAGCGCCAAATGCTTGTTCACTTAGCGGTTTGGACAGGAACACAGCGCCAATGTTGCGCGCGCGGCCGACGATTTCTTCCTGATGGTTGGCGGAAACTACGGCAAGCGGCGTAGATGGCCGCAGGGCGAGCAGTTCAGCGGCAAGCTGCAGGCCGTCTCGCCCGGGCATATTGAAGTCCAACAGGGCAACGTCGAACGGGGTTTCTTTGGCCAACGAGAGCGCCTCATCGGCGTTTGAAGCCTCCAGGCGTGTCCAGTCCGGATACAGGGATTTTAGCGCCTTTGCCGCCGACATGCGGGCAAGCTTGCTGTCGTCAACGATTAGGAGCTTGTATGGCATGAATTCTCCGCGACGGTCCGATTGACCCGGAACCCGATATTTTCAGCGTTCTCGCACCTCTGGGGCCCGGGGGGAAGGTGGAACTTGGCAGCCTCCGCGCCTCAGGGCAGGGTCGATCAGCCGCTCCAGGAATGAGCCGGCCGGGGGGCCGCGGAGCGATCGTCTGGATACCAGGATGACCTGGATCACGGCAGCATGGGCGCTTTCGCACCCGCGCCAATCGACTTCGGCCTGGGGGTTGGCCAGAAGATGCTGTAGCAAAACTTCGCCGTCATCTGCGGGACACGTTCCGATCAGGCGAATGGTGCTGGCGTCGTGCAAGACAATGGTCAACTGAGTATCTCCTGGACGTCTAGGACGATCAGGACTCGCCCATCCCCAAGCAGCGTAGTTCCAGAGACGCCCTTCATCCCGTTCAATAGACCCTCCATGGGCGTTAGCATGACGTCCATGCGCTCTCCCAACCGATCGACCTCAATCGCTCCGATTTGCCCTGCCGCCAACGCTACGACGACTTTCGCTTGGTCCGGACACAATCTATCGGTGTGTTGAATGCCAAGCGTATCCGCCAGGTCGATAAGCGGAACCGTCTGGTCTCGCAGCACGAACGCTCGCCCGGCGCCGATCGGGACGATCCGGTCGCGCGGGACAATCGCTGTTTCCACGACATTATCGAGGGGGAGCCCAAAAGCTTGCCCGGCGACCTCCACCGTCATGACCCGGGTCATCATCAGGCTGAATGGTATGACCAATCCTACCCTTGTTCCAATTCCAGGTTGGCTTTCAAGGGTAACCTGTCCGCCTAAACGCTCGACGGCCGTTCGGACGGAATCCATGCCTACGCCGCGCCCTGATAGATTGGAAACGGTAGAGGCGGTCGAAAAGCCGACGGCAAAAACCAAGCCTAACGCTTCCGCATCTGTCATCGCCGCCAAGGTTTCCGCGGTAGCAATCCCGCGGGCACATGCAACGGCGCGCACCCGATCCACGTCGATGCCACCTCCATCGTCTTCTACCTCGATCTTTACCGTGTCGGCGTCGCGACGCGCGCGCAAAATGAGAGTTCCCATCGCTGACTTGCCGGCAGAAGCGCGCCGTTCTGGACTCTCGATTCCGTGGTCTACGGCGTTACGCAGGACATGCAGCAACGGCTCGAAGAGTGCATCCACGATTGTGGCATCGGCCTCTGTGCTTTCACCCTCAATGATTAATCTTACGGTCTTGCCAACGCTACCGGCGATCTCCCTGATCAATCTGGGAAAGCGACGGAATGCCGAGCGCAAGGGAAGGACCCGGATGCGAAGTACGGCATTTTGCAGCTCTGTCGCCAATCGCTCGAACAAGGCGTGTTGTGTTCGCAAAGTGGCCATAATGACCCGAGGGTCTTCATTTTCTTGGAATAACTTTGCTGTGTGCCCGATTGCGTTCTTGACCACGATCAACTCGCCCGTGAGTTTAACGAGCGCGTCGATACGATCCATATCCACACGCAACGCACGGGGAGCCACAGGAGAGGAACGACTGCTGTTGTTGGGAGGCTCGGGTTGTCCAATCCCGCTCAATGCCTGTTCGACCGCAGCAATCAAAATATCCGGGCTATTTTCGTCGTTGGTCGTTGCAATAGCGCGCTCTACGTTGGCGGCAAGTTCGGATCTTCCAAGGTATAGCAAGGCGTTGACGGCTGTACGTCCAGCGGAAGCCTGTCGACCGACAAGTCCGTCCACGTCAGATTCCTGCAACAACAGCAACTGAGCCTCGATCAACGTTCTAGCGGTGGCTCTAACCTCTTCCGATGGGCTTATGACTGTAGAGGCCAGTTCGCGGACCTCAACCTTGCCGGGCGCATTGAGAAGCGCCGCACGCACTTGCTCGCCAGACGCCTCCATTAGCGCCACGATTTCGAGATTGCAGCTGAACGTACTCATGCTTTCGAGAGAAATGGTCGGGTCGGACAACACCACATCGATGATCATCGGATGAGGGAGAGCGGCCACCACATTCATCGGATCGGGGCCCTGAAAAAACGCATCAGAAGACGGGATATATCGAAGCGCTGTACGGTGCCCCGTAAAATGGTTGCCGGCGACGATGCTCAATCGTTCAATCCACGCATCGTCCCGCGGCGCCGATGCGGGCGAGACCTCGGCAGCGCCACCTGACCCCATAAGTCGCACGATCATATCATCAGCGTCGGCCTCAGCAGTCGATGGCGCCTCGCCAGTGGACTGCATTGCGTCCAGCCACCGCGATGTAACGTCGAGACAAGTCAGAAATTCATCGAGAGTGTCCGGATTGATCGGCTCCTCAGACGAGCGGAGAGAAGCAAGGATATCCTCGGCGGCATGCAGCGTACGCATCATCGCGCCGAACTCAACGATTCCGGCGGCTCCTTTCAAAGTGTGAAAAGCCCGAAAAGCGCTGTCTAGCCTTTCTCGGTCGTTCGGATTCTCCGCGAGTGCCATCAAATCGTCGGTGCCCTGCGCTACTAGGTCGCGCGATTCAATGAGGAATTGTTCCAGAAACTCGTTCATCATCGGCGCCCGCAGAAGATAGCGGCATATTCCGCCAGCGTTTCCTGCTTGATCGGCTTCACAAGATAGTAGTTCGCCCCCGCGCCTCGCGCAGCAGCCATATCGTGTGGTCCGGCCTCGGTGCTCGTCACCAGAACTGGGACGGAAGACACTGGAAGCTCCTTCGACCGCAACATTTGCAAGAACGTTATTCCGTCCATTTGCGGCATGTTGATATCCGCGATCACCAAATCGAAAGGTTCAAGCAATAACTTTTCCAATCCTTCCAATCCGTTGAGCGCCTCTCCTACGGCGAAGCCGTGTGCTTCGAGCGCCGCGCGATAATATGCTCTGACAAGTGCGGCGTCGTCGATGATCAGAACCCGCCTGGTGGAGTTATCGGGCACGGCGCAACTCCTCTGGTCGTCGGTAAACGATCGCTTCCGAATAACGGCAAATCTCGAACAATGGCGAGATACGGCTCATCGACTCGGTATGCCCGAGGCAGATGTAGCCGCCCGGTAAAAGATTTTCATACAGATTCTCCGCCGCGACGCGGCGGGATTCATCGTCAAAGTATATCAGCACATTCCTGCAAAAGATTACGTCGAAGCGACCCTGTGGTCGGGTTTCCTTCGTCTCGACAAGATTGACCCGGGAGAAACGCACGGATTGACGGAGGTCGTCCAGGATCTGCCATCGCTCGTCGTCGAGCTCATGGAAATAGCGAGCAATGACTTCAGATGACAGCCTCATCAGGGCGCGCTTTCCAAAAATGCCCTCCGTCGCTGCCTCCAGCACGCGTGTATCAATGTCGGAACCCACTATTTCGATGTCGTAGTTATCGACGTCCTTCCAGTTTTCCAGCAACCATATCGCGATTGAATATGGTTCTTCTCCCGTCGAGCAGGGGGCAGACCAGATTCGTATCGGGTCTCCCGGCCGCTTCGTTGCTACACGTTCTCGAAGCAGATCCGTCGTCAGGCAGGCAAGCTGATGGTCTTCTCGATAAAAGTAGGTTTCATTAACTGTGAAGGCGTTGATGAGCTGCTCAACCTCGTCGCGTACCTCACTGCGGAGATAAGCGAAATAGATCGAGAAAGACGAGCTCGAGGTTGCGTCTATGCGCTCCCAGACACGACGCTCGACGTAGTAGCGTTTCGACTCGGTGAAGACCATACCTGTCCGCCGATACAGAAACTCTGCAAGCCGGCGGAACTCATCCTCCGTCATTTGCGGTGGATCAATCATCGTTCAGATGAACCAATCCGACCGCTGGCGGTTTTGACTGCGAATGCCAGAAACGGATCGTCCGAGAAGCGCGCTGCGCAGCGCGCCAGGATCGGCAAACTCGCGGCGTCGCCTGTTTCGGCTAAAACTTCAATGGCCGCGGAACAGACATTCGAATTGGTTTCGCTTTCGAGGAGTTCTCCGAGAACGCGGCTGGCGTCGTCCGTGGGGAGCGCGCGCGCAATTTCGCATGCGAGCAAGCGGACGTCAGGATCGCTATCATCCAGAAGTCCCGAGAGATGCTCGGCCGCCGATGCGGGCATGGCGCGCAGAGCGTCAAGCGCCTGCGTGCGCAGGCCTGCGTCTTCAGATCGCAAATAGGGAAGGGCGACAGAAGCGCTTTCAGGCGTAGCTATCTTCGCGAGTGCCGTGAACATGGCTTCGCGGACTCGCGGCACCCGCTCCACAGAGAGCGCGCGGGTGAGCAGCGATAATGCCTCAGGAGTTTCAGCCGCATTGCGTGCGGCGATCCAACGTTCTTCATCGGAACCAGTGGCAAGTAATTCGACCGGCTTTCGCTCGTCCGGTGCATGGGGCTCTGCCATCGGAGTGGTGTTACGTACCAGGGGCATCAGCGCACCAACTTCTTTAGTTCGGATGCAATATCATAAAGTGGCACGACGAAATCCGCGCCATTTGCTTTGACCAATTCGCCGGGCATGCCCCAGACAATCGCGGTCTCCTCAGCCTCAGCTATCGTCTTGCCCCCGCCGGCATGGATGAGTGCCATGGCCTCAGCCCCATCGTTGCCCATGCCTGTCATGAGCACGCCGATCAACTGGCTCGGGGGTAAATAGTTCATTGCGCTTCGAACGAGCCGATCGGTGCTTGGATGCCATGGATACTCGATGTGGCTGGGTGCAGCCATTGCAACAAGACCGGCTCCCCGCCGGGAAATGATCACGTCGGCGTCGCCCCGACCGATGTAGACATGTCCCGGTTTTAGCGCGATAGGGTCCCGTACCTCCTGAACACTGAGCTGGGTCAGTTCGTTCAGGCGGCGGGCCAAGGGCCCGGTGAACGATGCCGGCATGTGTTGCGCAACAATGATTGGCCAAGGAAAGGATGCGGGAAGACCCGTAAGGAGGGCTTCGAGCGCCGGCGGCCCGCCAGTCGATGTGCCGACCAGCACTAGGCCCTCACCCTTCGAGGCAGCCTTCGGTTTCTTCGGTGCCGCGCGGGATAAATTTCGTGCGCCGCCTTGCATTCGATGCCGGACTCTGTCCCGCAGCCTCAAGGAGGTTCTTAATTGCGCGCCGGCCGCCGCCCGCACCTTTTCAATCAAGGGCTGCGCCAACTCTTCGATTCGCAGTGACACCGCCCGCGTTGGTTTCGCGACAAAGTCGACCGCCCCAAGTCGCAGGGCTTCGAGTGTGGCGTCGGCGCCTTCGGCAGTCATTGTCGATACCATGATAACAGGGCAAGGCTGCTCAATCATGATCCTGTCGAGGCAGGTGAGCCCGTCCATTTCGGGCATATGGACGTCGAGAGTCAGCACGTCCGGACGAGCCACCTTGATAATATCGAGCGCCTCGCGGCCGTTGCGGGCAAACCGGACCTCGAAATCGGATTGCGTCGAAAAGACCTGGCCAATCAGTTTGCGAACGAGAGCCGAGTCGTCGACCACCAATATCTTGATCACGGCTTTGTCTGCCGGCTCTCTTTACCGCGCGCGAAGGAATCCAACAGGCCGCGTTCCGCGCGCGTGAGCAGCTCAGAGGGGTCGAGCAGGAGTACAATCCGGCCAGATATCTCGAGATTGATAACGGAGCTAACCAAGCCGAGCGCTTCCCCAGTCAAATCCGGGGAGGGCTTGATCAGGTCCGGAGTGCATCGCAAAACCTCCGTGACGTTATCAACGATGAGGCCGGCGCGATGCCGGTCGGTCCGAACCACCACAAGCCGTTTGTGACCGCTGGCCGTGGACGGCTGCATTTCAAATCGTCGCCGCTGATCGATGACCGGAAGGACTTCGCCTCGCAAATTGACAACGCCTTCAAGGAATTTTGGAGTCTTTGGAAGCCGGGTAATCTGATCAGGCACGCGCGCGACTTCGTCCACGGCGTCGATCGGCAGCGCGAACTCGTTGTCGTCGAGCCGAAACACCACAAATCGGAGTTCGTCAGTCCCGGACGTGCGACCGTCCT
The DNA here is from genome assembly GCA_036262895.1 of Xanthobacteraceae bacterium. Taxonomy (GTDB): domain Bacteria; phylum Pseudomonadota; class Alphaproteobacteria; order Rhizobiales; family Xanthobacteraceae; genus AP-16. The sequence continues at coordinate 5,187 of DATAIA010000792.1, read as the reverse complement.
CGTCGATCTTTGCTTCCATCGTGGTTTTGCCATGGGCGAGTTTCTGCATGACTTCTTCCCGAAATAGCCGCTCCGGCGCCAGGATCGAAACGAGCCGGCCGTTCTCCGCTCGGTAAATTTCCTTGATCTGCGCTTCTCCGCCCGCACGCGCGGCCAGCACTGGAGGCGCCGCTTCGATGCGATCGGGGTCGACCGACAGAACAGCGCGAGTACGATCAGCTACAAAGCCGATTACTAGACCGCCAATGGCAGCAACCAATACTTTCTCCCGCGACCGAACTGTCGAGGGCAAGCCGAGAAGCCTGCGCAACGAGAGCAAGGGTAACAGACCGCCGCGATAAGGCATGACGCCGCGGACCGCGTCATCGCTTCCAGGGACGAGGGTCAGGTCGTCGGGGGTCGTAACGATTTCACGCACAACGTCGAGAGGGAAGGCATATTCCTGGCCGGTGATCTCGAAGGTCACTAGACGTGACCGGGCGGTCTCGGCCGCTACTTGTCTTTGCGGGTTCGCACCGACAGCCACGCTCGTCTGCCGTTTGGGTGTGATTTGAGCAAACGCCCGATTTAGCAGTTTTTGAATATCCAGGATTTTGGTGACATGGGAGCCGTCTTCGAACACACCCTGCAGATATTCGCCAGATTCGGATGCCACGTCGGCTTCTGCGGTTTTCACTTTCTCGGGCGCAATCCGAACCAAGTTCGTAACTTCGTCTACCGCGAGCGCAACAGGGGGCGCTCCGTCGAGAACGATAAGACGAGAAGCTGGAGTAGCTGTCGCGCCGTCTCTTCCCAAGAGGGCACGCACGCTGGCTACGGGAACCACAGATCCACGCAAGTTGATTAGACCCATCAGGCTTCGTGGCGCCTGGGGGACGCGTGCAAGCGGAGGTAATCTCACCACCTCCGCGACAGAAGCTGCGGGCAGGGCATAAAACCTTCCCTCGCTTTTGAATGTTAAAAAACGTTGGTCAGGCAATTGTGTGGGTTTGCTAACGTCAGCCATTCTGTTTCTTTAGTTCGTCCGAAAGAGAGGCGATCTCTTCGATGGCTGCGGCGAGGTCGTCGGCACTTTGGGCCTGTTCAGCGGATGCCGTGGCGGCCTGGCGCGAGGCGGAGCTTGCTTCTTCCGCGGCCGCGGCGATTTGCCGGGCCGCCGTCGATGTTTCGGCCGCGGCGGCGAGGATTGCGTCGGCACCTTGCTGAATCGCCTTGTTTGCGTTTCCGAGTGCAATGATCTCGTCGGTCATTTCCCCGAGCGTCTTGAACACGTCCCGGTTGCTTTGAGCTTCGCTCTCTCCGTTTACGATGATTTGTTCAAGATCGCGGCGTAGCAGCGCTATTTGATCGAGAATGCCGCGCACTGTATCTTTGATCCGCTCGACGCTTTCGGAAGCTTCGCGCGCAAGGGAGCGAATGTCGTTCGAGACCAGTGCGAAACCGCGGCCGGCGTCACCGGCGCGTGCCGCTTCCACCGCGCCGCTGACCGCGAGCATGCCAGTCTGAATATTCACTAACGTGATCGCGTCGACGATCTTTTCGATCTTTCGGCCCATAGCCTCCAATGAGACGATGGTTTCGAGACTCTCGCGGGTTTCTTTGAGCGCTTGCACCACTCCTTCGATCAATCCATCGACGGTCTTGCGTGCGTCGGCCAAATCTTTTCCCATAAAATCGACGCGATCGTTCGCGAGTTTTCCACTTTCTTGCGCCACCCGGGCGCTTTTTTCAATTTGGGTGAGCGCGGCCGACGTTTGTTGAGCTGCTGCAGCTTGCTGCTGCGCTCCGCGGTTGATCTGCTCGACTGCGGTCGAGATCTGGCTTGCCGCACTGGACAGTTCCTGGATGGTCGCTGATAGCTCTTCGGCAGTGCTCCCTATTTGCTCAGGTGCGGATTGGTCTGCCTTGCCGCTGCGCAGATCCTCCGACAACGCTGCGAGGGCCTGGGCCGCCACTTGGCCCTGGTCGAGGGATTGGGCTTGTTGGCGAACAGCCGATTGGGCTTCGCTTGCTGCCGAAGCTTGTTCCTCAGCCGCGCCTGCGACAAGTTCGGCGCCTTTTTGCGCCTCCTGTATCGCGCGCTCCGCCTCGATGGCAGCCGTGAGCGTCGCTAGGCTGCCATCAGCGAGCTCAACCATGTTTTTCCGAAGTCCAGACAGCGTCTGGACGACAGCCTGTCCCGATTTGGCCTGTGCAATCGCTGCAGTGGCCGCCGCCTTGACCATTGCGGCAGCATCGCGGACTTTTGCTTGGATTTCTTCAGCGTAGCTCTGCACCTGCAAAGCGCTTTTGTCGGAGACATCGGCGAGGGCGCGGACTTCCTCTGCGACTACGGCGAAACCTCGCCCGTGATCTCCGGCGCGTGCTGCCTCGATGGCCGCATTGAGGGCAAGAAGGTTTGTTTGGTCGGAAATCCGGCTTACGGCCCCCGTAATCTCGCTCACATCCTTTGCTCTGCGCTCTAGCTCGGCAATCATTTCTGCCGAAGCTGCCTGCCGCTCGGAGTTGCGCCCAATGGATTGAACGGAGGCCCCGACTTGGGCGCCGGTTTCGACCAGCAGGACCTGTGCGGCTTCGGTCCTTCGCCTGGAGCTATCGGCTTCCCCTCGAGCGGTGGTCAGATTGCCGGCGACCTGCTTGATCGCCGCTAGTTGCTCCTGCGACGCACCCGCGGCTTCATCGGCGCCTGCGGCGATTTGTTCCATGGACCGCCGAAGCTCTTCGGCTGCGGCCGAAGCTTGGCTCAATCCGCTCGCTAGTTCTTCCGTCGCTGCTGCCACCCTTTCCGAGATCTGATCCTTACCTATCCCGTTTCCAGTTCTCCGGGCGCGCGCAGGGAGAGGTGCGGGCTGGGGATTGGAATGCGGGGTCGCCTTCGTCGAACGACGGCTTTTTGCCTCCGAACCTGCAATTTTTGAAGTTTTCACAAGGGCCATACGAACATCTCTGGTAAAGGGCGGAGGGGGAGCTCGCTAAGAAGATAAAACATAAGCACATATCTTGTTGAGAGATATCGCCAATTGGCGCTCAGTGGCGCGAATTTGCACGGATCGGGATATTCAGCGACGTTGACGGTCACTAGACCCGGTCGGAACGGGTCGTTTAACCGCAGCTCGAGCCGCCGCGCTCGCGCCGTTGAGCGACGTCAAACTGCTCTTTTTGACCTATTTTTCCGCACTACACGGATGAGGAGATACTCGCCGAGGCGAAGAGGATCTGTCCAAACAGCCGGATTGCAGCCGATTTCGACCGTTTCGTAGTCTGACCGGCGCAGCAGAAGATCTATGTGGCCATCCGCAGGCGAACGAGCCCCCGGGATCTTCATGCGGGGCGTGTAGCCGGCCATGCCCGACATCGGCAGGCCTGCACGATCGGTAGTGTCCATCCGGACGAAGGCATGGGACCGATCGTTGCGTACATAGTCGTCCGTGAAGATCGGCTGAGCGACTGAGGTAGAATCGCATTTGGATTTGTGGACGGCTTTGCGGTTGCAAGGTTTCGATGCTTCGGGCATCGGAACCTTGCAATTTTCATTTTCAGGATTCCGTCGAATCGCCAGTCATGATTCCGTCGTCGCATCGGAGATGGCGATGCGACCGAAGCAGCACAGGACGACGGGATCGGAGCGGATCTGTTCCGGGACAGGCTGGACCAGATCATCAACATGAAGCACGAGCTGGTTCAGCTCGCCGGCAAGGTCGATTGGGACTGGATCGACGGTGAAAGCGCGCCGCTCATAGCGAGAACGGCCGGCCAGGCATCGCAACCCACTTCATGATCGGGCTGCTGCCGCTCAAGCACATTTACGGTCTATCCGATGAGGGGGTGTGAGCGATGGGTCCACGACCCATATTTCCAGTACTTCACCGGCGAAGAGTTCTTCCAACACGTCGTCCTGCACGAGCGCTCGCACCTGAGCCATTGGCGCAAGCGGCTCGGCGCCAAGCTGGAGCTGCTGCTGGACCGAGAGCCTGCGGGTGGCGCACAAAGCCGGTACGTTACGCAGCCAGGATCTCAAGCGGGTCACGGTCGACACCACGGTGCAGCCGAAGGCCATCACCTTTCCGACCGATGCCAAGCTGCTGCATGCCGTCATCAAAGGGCTCAATCGCCTGGCGAGAAGCCACGGCGTCAGGCTCGGCAATCCTATTCTCGCATTGCCAGGACCGCGGCAATGTTGGCGCCCATGCCAAGCAATTCAAGCGGCAGTTGCGCATCCTGCGCGGCCGGCTGAGCAGGATCATCCGCGAATCCGCCGCAAGATGGAAGGTCAGGCCGTACTCGAGAACACCTTCGCCCTCCCGCTCGGCCGGGCCTCGCAGATCCGCTCGCAACAGCAGCGCCAGCGTACCTGGAAGCTTTATTCCTTCCACGCCCCAGAGGTGTAGTGCATCGGCAAAAGCAAAGCAGCCGCGCCTTACGAGTTCAACAACCGCCGTTCTCCCGGTTTCAGGTTAGTGCTGCACGCCAGTGCGCTGCCCGATAACCCGTACGATGGTCACACCTTGCGGGACGTCATCGACCGCACCGAGACACTCACCGGCTGTGCGATCGAACGGGCCTATGTCGACAAGGGATACCGCGGCCACGACGCACAAAATCCCCGTCTCGTCTTCATCTCCGGCCAGAAGCGCGATGTCTTGTGCCATCAAGCGCGAGCTGCGCCGCCGCTCCGCCATCGAACCCATCATCAGACACCTGAAGGCCGATGGTCACCTCGGCCGCAGCTACCTCAAAGGCGCGCCATGCGGCCAACGAGGGGCTGTTACACGGCTTTGGGCAGAGAATCAGGCTCCTATCGTATGTGTCTTTATCGAACCGTTTGACTTCAGTCTCGGCGATTCTGTGAGGGTTTGTGCCGAACAAATTACAGCCAAGCCCCACCCAAAGCTCGGGAGGAGCAGGCGCCCCAGACGACGCGGTGAACTCAGTTCCTATAAGAGGGATCGGCGCGGTCGAGCTTGCGCAGCAGCGCCGGCCAGGCGAGGTCGCCATTGCGGGCGGCTCTTCCCGGCCTCGGCTGCATCCGCTGATAGGTGTCTTCGAGGATATCTTTTGGAGGGTAGATCAGCTTGGTGTTGCAGGACAGCGCCATCACCTGAACCTGGCAGGCGCGCTCAAGGCGGAACAGGACATTGAAGGCTGATTGCACCGTGCGGCCGACAACGAGCAGGCCGTGGTTGCGAA
>DATAIA010000791.1:0-3228 GCA_036262895.1 Xanthobacteraceae bacterium | reverse complement strand
TGATGTCGCCAAGGAAAACGCCGCTCAGCAGCATTCGAATGCAATCTATACGCTTGCTTTTGAATTGGGATCATTAGTTCTCGCGGTCGTTTTGATGAGCGCGATGATGTGGCTTGTGTCGCGTCGCATTGCAACGCCATTGCAATTAATGACCACCGCCATGGGCAGCCTTGCGGCGGGGAATTTGGATGTCGCGATACCCAATACCGATCAGAAAGATGAGATCGGTGCAATGGCGGGCGCGGTGCAAATTTTCAAGGATAATGCCATTCGTATGAAAGCGCTGGAACTTGAACAAAAGGCGATGGAGACGCAGAAGCTCGCGGACCGCAAGCATCTTGCCGATGTCTTCCAGGCGGCTGTCGGCAGCATTATCGATTCGGTGTCGACGTCGGCAACGGAGCTTGAAGCGACTGCGAACTCCCTTAATGCTACTGTCGATGCAGCACAACACTTGTCGGTCCGCGCCGCAGGTGCAGCTGAGGAAGCCTCCACCACTGTTCAATCAGTGGCATCCGCTTCCGAGGAGCTTTCCTCTTCAGTTGCTGAAATCAGCCGTCAAGTGCACGACGCAAGCAAGATTGCAAAGGTAGCCGTGGAACAAGCGTCGGTGACCGATACCCGAATTGCCGAGCTTTCAAGTTCCGCCGCTCGCATTGGTGATGTCGTGAAACTTATTACCGCCATTGCTGAGCAGACAAATTTGCTAGCACTCAATGCCACCATAGAAGCAGCTCGCGCCGGGGAGGCCGGCCGCGGCTTTGCGGTTGTCGCCCAGGAGGTCAAGGCGCTTGCGGCGCAAACCGCAAAGGCCACCGACGAGATCGGTGTTCAAATCAGTGGCATGCAGTCGGCAACTCAAGTTTCTGTGACGGCCATCAAAGAGATTGTCGGCACAATCAATCAAATCTCTGAAATTGCAGAATCAATTGCCGCCGCGGTAGAACAACAGGGGGCTGCCACTCAGGAAATTTCTCGGAACGTGCAACAGGCCGCTGCCGGCACAGCTCAAGCCGCAGCTAACGTATCCGAAGCCAACCGTAGCACGTCTGAAACCGGGTCTGTTTCGAACGAAGTCCTATCTGCAGCACAATCGCTTGCGGGTGATAGCAACCATCTAAAATCAGAAGTCGACAAATTTGTGAACTCTATAAGGGCCGAGGGTAAAAACTCGGACTTGGTCCAGAGTGCAGCTAACTTTGTTAGCGATCTCGATAAGCAAATCCAGGAGCGTCGCCGTGTGCGGCGCACAGCAACCGCGAACATCGTTACCATCATGATAGGACAGAAGACCACGAAGACATTGTTGCTCGACGTGAGCGAGGGAGGAGCCAAACTACGGATCCTCCCCGGAATTGAAGTTGGAAGCAAAGTTCGTGTTGCCCTGCCAGACAATCGCGTCTTCGACGCGACGGTTGTCTGGACAAAAAGCAAGACATTCGGCGTGAAATTCAGCGTCGAAAAAAGCGATGGGTTGCAGGCAGCCTGAGAACTGCAGATCCGGCGGATAGAGATCATCACTCCACGTGCTCCGCTACCATAGGCGAGTAGCCCGGCCAGATCCCAACCATCCGGCGAATGCAAGAGCCGTAAGCGGCTTACGCGTGGGCCACGTCATTGCTTGCGAGAGATCGATGCTCGTCGGATTGCTCCGTCACCATCGCTATCTTGCAGATGAAACCACTCGAACAGGACCAGCTTGAGGTAGCCCTCGCCAAGGTCCGTCGAATTTTGTCGATTTGTCGCGCCATCTCCGTCGCGAATCTTGCTCTGTCATAAATTCTTTGAACAGTCGTGATGTAAGCGCGAGCATTGGCGCATGGACCTGATTCGTTTTATCCGGCACTGATCGGCAGATCCGGGGTGCAATCCGCATTTGCGCTGGAGACATGGAGAGGAGGGCGGGGTGGTCGACTTTTTGCTTCGCGCGCGAACGTTACCCGCCCGTCCGCTGATGGAACGCTTCCGGTCGGTTGCCGCAATGGCGGATATTCCGGGGCTGCTGCCGGGATTGGTTCCTGCGCTGCGCGCCTATAGCGGACTGCAAGTCCCCGACGCCCGTTCTAGCCGGGAAACGCGATCGCTTGGCCGCTTGGGAAATTTGGAAGTCCTCCTTGCGGGGAAGGCCACCGATGTCAGGCGGGCGCAGAAACTACGCTATCGCGTATTTTACAAAGAAATGTCCGCGATAGCCGATGCCGCCACCCTGTTCGCGCGGCGCGATATCGATGCATTCGATGCGATTTGCGATCATTTGCTGGTCGTTGACCATGCCCGGAGCCGGCATGACATTCTGCGAAAGCCAGAGATTGTCGGGACTTATAGACTGTTGCGCCAGCATATTGCCGAGCGGCATGGCGGTTTCTATTCAGCGGCAGAATTCGATATCGAGCCGTTGCTCAGGCGCCATCGCCATTTGCGTTTCCTCGAGCTTGGCCGCTCATGCGTGCTTTCGCACTATCGCAATAAACGAACAGTCGAGTTGTTGTGGCAAGGTATTTGGAATTATGTCGTGCAGCATCGTCAGGATGTGATGATTGGCTGCGCGAGCCTTGAGGGGACGAATCCTGATCGCCTCGCATTGCCCTTGTCATTCCTGCATCATTTTGCACGCGCTCCTGAAGAGTGGCGTGCTCGCACGGTGGACGCGCGCCATGTCGAAATGAATCGAGTGCCAAAGGATGCGATTGATCCAAAAACCGCGCTCAAACAATTACCGCCACTGATCAAAGGCTACTTGCGGCTTGGTGCTTTCGTCGGAGAGGGCGCGGTCGTCGATGATCAGTTCGGCACGACGGACATACTGATCATTCTGCCGATCAGCGCCATCAACGCGCGTTATCTCACGCATTTCGGAGCCGTCACAAACGACGCAGCGCCACTTCCGAAACGAGATGGCTTGCCTCTTTCTTGAGAATGAGGTCGGCGCGCTGGCGGGTGGGAAGAATATTTTCCCGCAAATTGAGCAGATTGATGCGTGTCCAGATTGAGGTCGCAGTCTCTGCCGCTTCACTGTCGGTAAATTTGGCATACCGATGGAAGTACGATTTGGGATCGCGGAAAGCCGTGCCGCGCAGCGCCAGAAAACGATCCACGTACCATTTCAGCAATACCGACTCGTCGGCATCGATATAGATCGAGAAATCGAAAAAATCCGAGACGAAAGGAATAGCTTTGCCGTCTTTTGGCGGGCGTCCGGTTTGCAGCACATTGAGCCCTTCGACGATT
>DATAIA010000790.1:0-3302 GCA_036262895.1 Xanthobacteraceae bacterium | reverse complement strand
CGTGGACATCGCTTTAATCGCCTAATGGTGCGAGCAACAGATGGAACGTTTGAATCTCCGCAGGCCGAACATAAATCGGGCGCGCCCTTGTAAAATCAGAACTTGTGCCCATATATTGTTTATCGACCATTGCTTGTGATGTTGGTCCGGAGCTTCGCTCCCGTCGGATTCCTCTCAAAACATCGATCTTATCCCGCAAGGCATCGCGGGAACTACAACGATTGTTCTGAAAGGAAATCGTCATGACTACTGGCACCGTCAAATGGTTCAACTCCACCAAAGGCTTCGGCTTCATCCAACCGGATAACGGTAGCGTGGACGTCTTCGTCCATGCGTCTGCTGTCGAGCGCGCCGGAATGCGTTCGCTCTCGGATGGCCAGAAGATCTCCTACGAGGTTGTCCAGGACCGCAAGTCCGGCAAAAGCTCGGCCGAGAATCTTTGGGCAGCTTAGGGATTTCATTCGCTGCGCTGACCACGGATGTACTGGCAGCAGAGCTGAGTGACTGTGAGAGGTCGGGTTAGCGCCCGGCCTTTTTGTTTTTGGACCGAGCTCTGACGGCTTTGATCCAACCCGACTTCTTGGATGCGTCCGAGCGCCAGACTGAAAGAAGATTGTCATGACCATGACGAAGCAGGCATTTTTCAAGCCCGAAAAAATCTCGGCACGAGACAAGGCCGCGACCACGAGTGAGATCGCGCGGCAGATCATCGAAACGGAGAGGGCTGACCAGACCCGGAAGACTGCGCGCTTGCGTCAATTGCGCGAGGCGCAGCCGGTCGAGCCAAAGCCGGTCCGCCCAACTCGACGCCGAAGCAATTCCGGCTTGATGGCAACCGTTGAACGGAGCTGGTGTGGAAACACGCTTTTGTCGGGTCAATGCCGCCCCGGGCGCATGAATCGGAAGGACCGGATATGACTGCCACTCCTACAAATATTCTGCCAAGCTTTCCAATGCCGCTCCAGTAGCCGTCAGCGTGATCAGCTTTGTTTTTCTCATGTTCTTGATGGGGGGGGCTGGCTTTGGTGAACATATCCAACCTGAAGCAATCGCTGCTGCGCAGGCTTCCGAAGCGAGCAGATTACGCCACGCTCGATAGATGTGCCATGCCTACAAAGCATATAGTCGCGGCTGCAATATTACTCTGTACGCTTTCAGGATGCGCAACTACCGGCACAGAGAATAATTCCTACGCGACCCGCGCCGGGATTGTCCCAGTTCGTGGCAGCGGCATTAACGGCTACTGACCCTATCTGCACTCACGCGGCGTTCTGCATGCCTCGATTGCGGTCGTCTTTCCTCCAAGATCGTCGCATCAAGCGCTTAGCCTGTAGAAATTCCGTGAAGGCAGTTAAGGGGCTGTAGGCACTCGCGCCACCTAACGTGCCGCACTGGGCGATATCTTGCACCGCATATCCGAATCCGCTCGGAAACGCCGCCGCCTCCGACCGAGGCGTTCTGACATCATGTCCAGAAGCGCCCTTCCATTTGGCGCCCATGCCATGCCAAGATCGACGTGACCATACCCACCCGAGCGCCCCGCTTAGTCCTTCAGGACTCGCGTGACGCATCGGAACCCAACATGGCTAGTCGACGTGTCTTCTGGTTCCGCATGGCGGGCGGCGGGACGGTAACGCCGACAGTAGTTCTGCGCGCAAAGATGCGATCCGCCCTTCAGCACCCGCCTCGGAATCCGAATTTCCGGCTCGCGGGGATCGAAGCTCGCGTCTCGATCGCCGCCCCGCGGATTCCGGGGAATGCAGCATGATTCCGCCGCAGGCTCCGAGTGGCGGGTCGACCAGAAATCCGACGTCCATTCCCAGACGTTGCCGATCATGTCGTGGATGCCGTAGCCATTCGCCGGGAACGAGCCCACGGGCGATGTTCTATCCCCTCCCGCGGGCTTTGCGCTCACTGTGGGAAACGCACCCTGCCAGATGTTGGCCATGAGTCTTCCGCCGGGGATCAATTCGTCACCCCATGCGAATTCGGCGTCCTCGAGACCGCCGCGAGCGGCCAGCTCCCATTCGGCCTCGGTCGGCAGGTCCTTCCCGGCCCAGTGGGCATACGCTAGGGCGTCGCTATAGGCAACGTGGACGACCGGATGGTCGAGCTTCCCGCGGATATCGCTGCGGCGGCCATAAGGATGCCGCCAGTCGGCGCCGAACTTGAACGACCACCATTGTCTAATGTCAGGGCCGACGACGGTTTTCGGCTGAGTGAACACCAGCGATCCGGCGCGCAGCATGCTGGGAATGGCGCCGGGATAGTCTGACGCGTTTGGGGTCTTTTCTGCGACGGTGACATGACCGGTAGCTTTGACGAACGCTGCGAACTGACGGTTGGTCACGGGCGTCACGTCCATCCAGAAGCCGTCAACCTTTACCGGATGGGCGGGGGCCTCCTCAGGATAGTGCCTATCCGATCCCATGGTGAACGTTCGGGCAGGCACCCAGGCAAAGCTCCCAAATCCCGTACCATTTGTGTCCACTGCGCCCACGGCACTGTCCATCGCTAGAACGTCCCTGCAGCCAACTTATGACACGCGGTCGCGGCTGCTGCCTATTGTCCTTTAGGGAGGTCGCGATGCGGTAGCAGAAATACGGCGTGAACGGCCCCTGTTACTGGCAATTCGTAGCCTCGTCCCGACGGATTCCCCAAAGGGCAATATCTGATAGTGCTAATACAATGTAGACAATGGATTGAAGAGTGGACATGCCCTCTTCGGCAAGTCGAGGGTGACTGCGCGCGAGGGACGACAGCCGCGTTTTTATCGAAATGATCTGTCCGATTTGTCATTCGGCAAATTAGACGTCGCCGACACCCTCTTCTGATTCTACTCGTCTTTCAACCAACCTTGGTCGTCCGTGTGGCGACCCCCTAAGGGAGGCATTCGAAATGAGACGGACTACAAAGTTGATAACAGCAGCAATGGCGGTCGCAGGCAGCCTGTTGGCGAGCACGGCGGCAATTCAGGCGCAGGAGACCAGGAAGCCCAACATCCTGTTCATCATGGGTGACGACATCGGCTGGATGCAGCCGAGCATCTATCATCAAGGTCTCGCAGTCGGTGAAACGCCCAATATCGACCGTATCGGCCGGGAAGGGGCGAAGTTCATGACTTACTATGCCGAGCAGAGCTGCACGGCCGGGCGGACCGCGTTCATCACCGGCATGCAGCCTGTGCGCGTCGGCATGGTTCTGCCGGAGATTCCCGGAAGCCCGTCCTACCTGCGGGCCGGCACGCCTCACCTCGCCAGGTTCCTGTATGATCTCGGTTACTCGACAGGGGAGTTCGGCAA
>DATAIA010000789.1:0-5650 GCA_036262895.1 Xanthobacteraceae bacterium | reverse complement strand
CCTAAAATCGCAGCACGTTTGGCCGATCTGGGGGGCGTGCCGTTTCCACTTAGCCCCAGTGAATCGGACGCGTTTGTCGCAGCCGACACAGGCAAATGGGCCAAGGTCGTTGAGTTCAGCGGCGCGAAGCTGGAATGATCTGAGTTGTTCCAATTAAGAATCTTTGCCCTTGAGGGCTGCCTCTTAGCGGACGCAGTAAGAAATCCAAGGGATTGATATCTGGATCAAGCTCGTGGATCAGGCTTTACGCGGGCGTCTGCAAGTTGCGACGCCCGCGTGACCACTCGCTCTTTATAGATCGCTCAGAAGATACTTGTAATCGCGTGCCAGGCACCTTTCGCCGCACTACCGACAGCACTGGTGACTGAATGGGCCACCGTGCTCACCGCATGCGCCGCGGTGTTAGCGGCATGACTTACCGCAGAAGCCACGTGCGTCGTCACGCTGAAAGCCTTTCCAACGTAGTGAACCGCTGTGCCAATACCATGAACCACCGAACCGACCACGCCACTGACCTTACTTATCCCTGAGCCGACGGCATCTGTTGCCTTGCTGACCCCTCTGTAGGCCGTTTTCGCACCGTCGGCGACGGTTCCCGCTGCCGAACTGACACCCTGGCCGACAGTTTGTGCCGCCGAGCCGACGGCCGAGCCCACCTTATAAGCGGTGTGACCAACCGCCGAGCCCGCTTTAGCTGCGGCATGACCAAGGGTAACAGCCCCCTCCTTGACGTCATGGCCAAACGCAACAGCTCCCTCTTTAACTTCGTGGCCGACCCACTTCGCTGCGGGTACAATACGCTCTCCTGCCCGTGTCAAAAGTTTGGGGTCAACAAAGGGGATCGGCTTATCTATTGGACACGCGGACTCTGCGCAAACAGAACCGGCAACCTTCTGTTTGGAGCCCGCGTTGGTCGTGGGCTGCGGATTTTGGACCAAAGCCTGGCTTTGCTGCATCGTCGCCTGCTTCGCGGCACTTGCTTGTTTCGAGCTGGCTGAGCCATTCGTGTTGATCACGCGCATGCTTTGCGTTCGCATCGAAACAGTTCCGGCAGAGCCAGCCTGAAACAGATTGGCGCGAGCCATCCCTGCGCCCGCCCCCATGGGCCGCATCATATGGTTACCGCCGCGCGCAGCCGCATTTTCCGTGGCCGCAATGACAACAAATCCTGCGGCAAGGACTGCGATCATCCGTGTTGAAGTGGTCTGATATATGGACATGGTTCTCTCCTTGTTCACGATCTCGTTGAAGTCATCGGAAAGTTGATCAAACAATCAAAACAGGCTGGAGATGGCGTTCCAGGTGCTCTTGGCCGCGCTCGTCACCGAGCTGCGCACCGTATGCGCAGCCGAGCCGGCGGCATCACCCACCGTGTGGACTGCACCGCTGACCGCGCTCGCCGTCGCATGAAATGCTGCACTCGCAGCACTTCCGACATAATGAGCCGCTGAGTTGGCCCCACTGCCGACGCTTTTGGCCGCCGAGCCGATCGCGTCGACTGCTTTGTTAGCTCCGTATTTGATCGAGCTGCCCCATTGCCGGAAATCCTCGACATTGCCTTTGTAAAACCGGGTGGCGGCATGGGCGACGCTTCCCGCTGCCGAACTGACCTCGTGGCCAACAGTCTGTGCCGCCGAGCCAACGGCTGAGCCAACGTTGGAAGCCGTGTGACCGACAACAACAGCCCCCTGTTTGACTTCATGGCCGACGGCAACTGCTCCTTCTTTGACTTCGTGACCGACAAACTTCGCACCGGTTTTGATTTTCGCCGCGACATATCCGGCTGCTCGATCTTGAAAGAAGACTTGTCTGGTTCCGGCCTGGCACGAAACAGGGCGCATACTCGCCTGCGGCGCCTTGCAGGGATCGCCATATTTTTTCGGAACAACGACGGTGTTTTTTCCGATCTGGGGATCCTGGGTCGAAGCCTGAGTTGGCTGCGAAGGTAGATTTGACTGCGTCGGCGCGGGCTTCGAGCCGCCTCCCTCTTTTGAGGTGGTTGGCCCATTGTTGCTGATCACGCGCGCGGCTTGCGTCGGCGTTGGCGCGGATCCGGCAAACCCGGTGGAAAGCGCATTGGGACGATTGATCCCGCCCATGCGGTTGTCGACACGCGCAAATGCGGTGTCCGCCGTTGCAACGATAAGAAGTCCTGCGGTAACAGCAGCGGTGAAACCGGTGGCCGTAACGGTGCACTTCAGCATTGCCATCTCCTGTTTCGTCAGACCATCGAAGGGCCAGGCGGCGTATCGATAGCGTCGTCTCGACGTCATCTGATTGGGAGGATGCCACAGGGCAAAAGACGCGCCTGTGAGCCAGGTCACACGGCGGCGAATGACATTTTTACAATTTTAAATATATTTAAGGATTATTCGCGAAATCCCGCCATCAGCCGCTATAGGCCATAATCAATTGCCAATCCGAGCCGCTGATTGACGAAAACCTGACGGTTTGTCGGATAATCCACAGCCAGATCTTGTTGGTACGCTAACGCCGACAGGGCAAAGTAAAATTCAATCCTGCATCAAGGCATCGGCAGGATTCAAACGTGCAGCTCTGCGCGCCGGGTAGAGAGCAGAAATCACAGTGATCAGAATGGCGGCGGCAGCGACCGCGAATACAGCGACTTGCGTTTCTGTCGTCCGGATTGCGGCCCCGGCATCTAAAATTGTAACTGTTACAAACGCCAGCAGCACACCGGCTCCGGACCCGAACAGCGCGAGCAGCGCCGCCTCAATCACAAACTGCAATCCAATCTCATTGGGACGCGCACCAATTGCCATTCTCAACCCGATCTCTTGCCGGCGTTCATTCACAGAAACCAGCATAAGATTCATAATTCCGATGCCCCCAACAACCAAAGACACAGCCGCAGCGCCTGCCAGCATGAGCGTGATCAGCCAAGCCGACCGGGACTGCGCTCGCTGCACTGCTGCAAGGTCGCGCAGGGTGAAGTCATCCGGACTTGTGACCGTTAAACGGTGGCGTTGACGCAGCAGATCGCGCACCGCTTCATTGGTGCGCACCATGTCGGCACCATCGGCTGCCCGCAACGTCAAACCGCCAACAGCGCTCGGATGGCCCAGGTAAAACCCCAAAATGCGCTTGCGCGCAGTTGTCAGCGGAACCATCAGCTGATCGTCGAGATCGTCGCCTCCCAAACTGTGCCCCTTCTCCTCAAGCTTGCCGATCACAATGAATGGAATCTGGTTGATACGGATAATCTGGCCAGAAGGATCATCTGATCCGAAGAGCACTCCGGCGATGCCATGCCCCAGGAGCGCGACTTTCGCAGAGCGGCGCACGTCCTCTTCCGCAAGCGGGCGTCCCTTTTCCACCGGCCAAGGGCGCGCGTCGAACCATGCGGGCGTCACGCCGCGCAACGTCGTGGCCCGGTTACGATTCTTATAGACCACCTGCACTGACCCGCGCATGAGCGGGGCCGCCGCAGCAACGCCAACGGCTTCTCTCGCGATCGCTTCGGCATCGGCTTCCGTTACTGTTGGCGCACTTCCGCTCGCCCGCCAAGCACCATGACTCCGAGCTGGCCCCGGCAAAACCACGAGCACATCAGCGCCCAATTCACTGATCTCCGCCTGCAATTTAACTTGTCCGATCGAGCCCCAGGTCACAATGAGGAGCACGGCCGCAACGCCAAAACAGATACCCAGCAAGGCCAGTCCGGTACGCAGCCGGTGCACGCGCAGTGCATGAAGAGCTGGCGTGAGCGTCGTAGCGAGTCTCATGACCTGATCCTCACCTCAGCCTCCAACCGACCGCTCCGGAATTTCAGCATGCGTCGCGCCCGCGTAGCGACCGACATATCGTGCGTCACCACCAGGATGGTCACGCCGGATTGGTTGAGCTCATTAAACAGAGCTAAAATTTCGGCGGCGGCCGCATCATCCAGTGCGCCAGTCGGTTCATCCGCCAACAACAAGTCTGGCTGGTTGACGACGGCGCGAGCAATAGCAACCCGTTGTTGCTCACCACCGGATAGTCGAGCGGGGCGGTGATCTTCACGATCGGAAAGCCCGACCCTCGCCAGCGCTCTTCGAGCCCGAAGCCGCCTCTCGCCCGCACGCACGCCTGCATAGGCAAGCGGCAGTTCAACGTTTTCCAACGCCGTACTTTGCGGCAACAGCACAAAGGACTGAAACAGGAATCCGAGGACACGATTACGGATGTCAGCCGCTTGAACTGTAGTTAGGCCGGCGACGTCAATACCTTGGAGCCGATATCGCCCAGCAGTGGGACGATCCAGGCAGCCCAGGATCTTCATTAAAGTCGTCTTCCCGGAGCCCGTCGGACCGGTTACGGCAACGTAATCTCCAGGTTCGATCCAAAGGGACACATTCTCCAGCGCCGTTACGGTGCGACCACCCAGACGATAGTGTCTCGTCAGCCCCTCGGCTTCGATCACGTACTTCCCATGACCCGCTCCTAATGATCGGCAAGCCCGGCCATCGCGGCTTGAAATGGCTCGATCCAACTTGCAATTTTGGCCCGAAGCACTTGCACTGCCTGAAGCCCGCCGGCTCGCTCGTCGACGTCGCCCACAACAACCCTTTGTCCCTCGGACAAATTATCGGAAACGAGTTCGGTCACGCCTTCATTCGTCGCTCCCACCCGCACCGCTACAGGACTGATGTGGTCACCGGCGAGCACCCAAATACTGGATGCTGTTGGTTGGGGAAAGCCTCGGGGGTGATAGCGCAGTGCCGCGCTCGGCACCTGCAGTGCATCGGGGATATCCCTGGTGATGATATCCGCTTTGGCCGTCATGCCCGGAAAAAGGAGCAGGTCGTCATTATTTGATGCCGCGACAACCGTATAGGTAACGACGCTCTCCTGAATATGCGGCGATTTTCTGATCTGCGTTATGCGACCGGAAAAAATTTTATCCGCATAAGCGTCCACAGAGAACGTTACGTTCTGACCAACGCGTAATCCACCGATATCGGCTTCGTCCACCGCAATCTCCACATTCACGCTGCGAAGGTCCCCGATGGTGAACAGCGTCGGCGCTTGAAAACTCGCAGCAACTGTCTGGCCGGCAGAAATGCTGCGATCGATAACGAGGCCATCCATGGGTGCTCGAATGACCGTACGGTCCAAATCGGCTTGGGCTTGGTGAAGCGCGGCCTGCGTGCGTCGGACCTGCGCTTCGGAATGAGCAATATGAGACCGCACTACGGCAAGCTGCGCTTGTGCTTGCTCGACCGCAGCTCCATGAGATGCAATTTGAGCCGCAACAGAATTTGAGTCTGCCAATGCAGCCTCGTAGGCCGCGCGAGCGTCATCCGTCTCGCTGGTGGATACCGCGCCGCTCTTTCCCAGAACGGATTTTCGCTCAAGCCGCTGGCGAGTGAGTTCAACCATCACGTCGTAGCGCTTCGAATCCGCCTCCGTTTTCTCCCGATCGGCCAGTGCTTTCTTCACGGCGACTTCAGCAGTTGCCACCTCGTTCTGGGCAATTCGCACCGCCTCTCTTGCCACATCCACTTCCGCCCGAGCCTGCTCAACCCGGGTGTCAAACAACTCTGGATCCAACAAGGCAATTGGTTGTCCTTCTCTGATAATATCGTTGTGATCCGCAAGAATTGTCTTTACTTGGCCGGACACCTGCGAACTGACAACCACACTCACG
>DATAIA010000788.1:0-1646 GCA_036262895.1 Xanthobacteraceae bacterium | reverse complement strand
TTGAGAGCCTCATTCGCCGACCATCCTTCATTTGCCATCCGATAGGCTGCGATTGCCATCCCCGTGCGGTCATCCCCCAGGCGGCAATGGACAAACACCTTCTTCTTAGGATGTTCATGGATTACCTTCAGAAACCGCGCGAAGATCCCGTCTGAGGGAAACGGGCAGTGCCACGGAATGGCGATGTACTCCATCCCTAATTTCCGCACCGCGAGCTGCTCGTGCGAACTCTTCGTGCCGCGCATGTCGATGACGACGCTGACACCCATCTTCTTCAGCGCCTCCAAGCCATCGACCCCAGGCTGGCCACCGCGGAAAAGGTTCGGCGACACCTCGGCAAAGTTCGGCAGCCCCACATAATGCTTGCGGCTGCCCATCTCGCGCTGTTGCGGCGGCCGGCTTTGGCTGGGCGCCTGGGCGACAGCGGAGCATAGCCATACCGTCACCGTAAGAAAAAGTGCGAAGGATTTGCCGCGCCCGGTGAGAGTCACTGCGTCAGCTTGATCGCCAACTGTCGTTCCGGTTGGGTCATTTCTCCCCAGAGTTTTTGCAGGTCATTCTGAATGGCTTCGTTGGAAGGATCTTTGCGCAGAGCCACGGCGAACCAGCGATACGCAGTCGGGAGATCATGAGGCGCGCACAAGCCCGCCGAATAAAGCGCTCCCATTTCCACCATGGCTTTGGAATTCCCTCCGTTGGCCAGCGGCTTGAGAATGCGTAGGCCGTGATCGCAATCCTGCGCCGCTCCCCGCCCATACAGATATTTCTGCGCCTCAGTCACCGAATCAACGGGCTTGCTCGCGGCTTTGGGCTTGGCGGGAGTAGCCCTTGGCTTGGTTTTCGGTTCCACCGGAGCCGCGTCAGACTCGCTGTCCCCCGAATCATCCGCTTTCGCCGCAGGTTCGGCCGACTTGCCCGCTGGGGCGGCATCCGGCTGCTCCTTGCCGGTGGTCGCGTTCTCCGCTGGACTACTTGAGTCGGCTTTGGGCGTGCTCGAATCGGTGGTTGGCTGCGCGGGCGTCGCCGGAGCAGGCGTGCTCGTCGGTGCATTGCCCCTAGGCTGCGTCCCGGAAGCGGTATTCGCGCTCGCCGAATTGCTGGCCGGATTCGGCGCGGGCTGAGCCTCGGGCGTAATGCTGGGCGTCGCCGGGCTGGATGAGTCCGCCGGCGGCTGCTCCGGGGTTTGCGCTGCAGGAGTTGGTTTGTTCGCACCTGCGTTCAGCCACGGAAGCTGATTCTTCCAACGCAAGTAGCCGAACCCCACCGCCAGCAACAGCGCCAGCACAATCAGAAAGAACTTCCCCGCACCTCCGCCGCCTCGATGTTCTTCCTCGTCATCCAGCAGGTAATTGAGATTTCGTGCACCCGGATGATGCGGATCGATACTCAGGTTAGAGCGCTTGCGCGCAGGTGGCGCATCGTTCAGTCCAAGAAATGATGGTCCGCTGATCGATGGGGAACTATCAGCCGGCGTCCGAGGCTGCTCAGGCATAGTGGGCCGCGTCGCAGTCGCCGTGGCCGAGGGTTGCGGAGCCGGAGACGCTCCGCGCTCCGGCTTCGCTGCCGGGGCCACAGAAAGCAACGTTCCGCCGCACATTCCGCAGAACCGCATGGTCTCCGGATTTTCGTTACCACAACGAGGACAG
>DATAIA010000787.1:0-1554 GCA_036262895.1 Xanthobacteraceae bacterium | reverse complement strand
GCGGCATTGCCTCCTCAAGGGCGGCTCGTCGTCAATGCGGTCACACTGCAAACCGAGACGCTTCTGATTACGCGGCATCAAGCGCTTGGCGGCGAATTGATACGCATTGCCCTGTCGCGCGCCGCTCCGGTTGGTTCGATGTCCGGCTGGCGGCCGGCTATGCCCGTAACCCAATGGATATGGGTGAAGCCATGATCGTTGCGGGCGTGGGGTGCCGGCGAGGAGCATCGGCTGCGGAAATCGGGGCCGCGATCAACGCCGCGTTCGATCGCGCCGGCATCGACGCCAGCGCACTGAGTTTGATTGCAGCGCCTGCTGCCAAAGGCGGCGAGACAGCAATCGCCGCGGCAGCACAAACATTCGGGGTCCCACTCGTGCTGATACCGCCCGGCGATCTCGAATCGGCCGGCGAACGCACGGTGACGCATTCGGAGCGCGTCATTGCTTTGTTTGGTGTGCCTTCCGTTGCGGAGGCAGCAGCACTTGCGGCGGGCGGTCCCAACGCACAACTCGTCATGCCGCGGATCGCTGTGGGCCCTGCGACCTGCGCGCTGGCGCAATCGGGTGGCCCGCCATGACGGTGCATTTTATCGGAGCGGGGCCAGGCGCGCCCGATCTCATCACCGTGCGCGGACGCGATCTCCTGGCACGATGCCCGGTTTGCCTTTATGCGGGCGCGGTGGTGCCGCGCGAATTGCTGATGCATTGCCGCGCCGACGCGCGGCTGATCGATACCGCTCCGATGAGCCTTGATGAAATCGAGGCCGAGTATGTCGCAGCCTTTGAGCGCGGTGAGGACGTGGCACGGCTTCATTCCGGCGATCTCTCAGTCTACAGCGCGGTTGCCGAGCAGATCCGTCGATTGCAGCGCCGCGGCATTCCTTATTCGCTGACGCCGGGCGTCCCGGCTTTTGCGGCTGCGGCAGCGCTCTTGGAACGCGAACTCACGGTGCCCGCCGTTGCACAAAGCGTTGTTCTCACCCGCATCTCCGGACGCGCCTCGCCGATGCCGGAAAGCGAGCGCCTTGCAAGCTTTGCCGCAACCGGTGCGACGCTGGTGTTGCATCTTGCTATTCATGCCATTCAAACAATCATCGCTGAACTCACTCCGTTCTACGGCGCGGATTGTCCGGTTGCGGTTGTGGCGCGAGCAAGCTGGCCGGATGAACGCATCGTGCGGGGCACGCTCGGCGATATCGGCGCGAAGCTTGCGGCGGAGCCGATCGAGCGCACCGCCCTTATCCTTGTCGGGCGAGCGCTTGACGCAAGCGATTTTCGCGAAAGTGCCCTCTACGATCCTGATTATCGCCGTCGCTTTCGCGCGGGAGATCAATCGTGAGCGGGCGCGAACGGTGCATGGCCAACCAATCGCTGGTCGCGATCAAACACCGCGATCTCCAGCGACATGCCGGTGTCCGCGATGACTTCCGCCGCGGTTTGCCAAGCCGCAGCGGCAATCGCGTTACCGAGCGCGAGGCCTTCTCCGATTGCAAGATCAAACGCTTGCGCCACGGTGTTCGCTGCGAGGATATTCTTCGCGAGAGCGTCGGAACC
>DATAIA010000786.1:0-10485 GCA_036262895.1 Xanthobacteraceae bacterium | reverse complement strand
GTCGCAAGCTGAAATTATCGCAACGTGAATTCGCGCTGCGATTTGGGTTCAGTCTGGGGACTGTTAGAAACTGGGAACAAGGTCACCGTACGCCGGAAGGCCCTGCTCGTGCTCTCCTCACCATCATCGATAGAGAGCCGGCTGCAGTCGAGCGAGCCTTAAAAATCGGCTAAGGTTGCAGTCTGAAAGCCCCGATCCGCGGTCGGGGCTTTTTCATTTTCGCCGGATATCCCGCTCACCGCCACCGCACACCGTGGCGCTCCAGAACCTCGCGGACCGCATCGACAAGTT
Organism: Xanthobacteraceae bacterium; assembly: GCA_036262895.1. Taxonomy (GTDB): domain Bacteria; phylum Pseudomonadota; class Alphaproteobacteria; order Rhizobiales; family Xanthobacteraceae; genus AP-16. The sequence continues at coordinate 10,194 of DATAIA010000786.1, read as the reverse complement.
TATCCTCCGCGACCGCAAACTGGGCCGCCCGGGTTTCCCGCCATTCCTGATTGGAGGCAATCGCGGCAGCCGTTTTTGCGCCCTCGATCAAGTCTTTGATCTGCACCTCGCCGCGCGCGCGCTCGTCTGACCCTTGGATCACAACCGCCGCTGCGTTGCGCCGATCGGCATATTTCATCTGCGCCTTCATGCCGGATGTGCCGAGATACATTTCGGCGCGGATGCCTGCATCCCGCAAGCGGGTGACCATGTGCTGATAGTGCGCGACCTCGCCGCGATCCATCACCAGCACCATCACCGGGCCCGGTTCGGGCTTGGTTTCAATCTTGCCGAGATGGATCAGCGCGGCCATCAGGCGTGACACGCCGATGGAAAAACCTGTTGCCGGAACTGCCTCGCCGCGAAAGCGCGCGACGAGACCATCATAACGGCCACCGCCCGCGACCGAGCCAAATCGCACCGGACGCCCCGCGTCGTCCTTGGTCTCGAATGTCAGTTCAACCTCGTAAACCGGGCCGGTGTAATATTCGAGGCCGCGCACCACCGACGGATCGATGATGATGCGCCCATCGGCATAACCGGATGCGGCCACAAGCGCCGCAATCGCGCGCAGCTCCTCAACGCCTTCTTCGCCTTTTGCGGAGCCTGCGACCACGCTTGAAAGATTTTTCAGCGTCGCTTCAGCATTCGTCCCACCGGCTTTTGTGAAAGCAAGCACACGATCGATTGCAGCAGGCTCAAGCCCTGCGCCCTTGGTAAAGTCGCCGCTCTCATCCTTGCGGCCGCTCCCTAATAACAGCGTCACGCCTTCGATGCCGAGGCGATCAAGCTTATCGATCGCGCGCAATACGGTGAGACGTTTGCCCGTATTGGCTTCGCCCTCAAGCCCAATTGAATCCAGAACCCCATCAAGCACTTTGCGGTTGTTGATCTTCACCACATAGCTGCCGCGAGGAATGCCGAGCTTTTCCATCGTGTCCGCGGCCATCATGCAGATTTCGGCATCCGCAACCGGCGAGCCCGAGCCGACGGTGTCGGCGTCAAACTGCATGAATTGGCGATAGCGTCCCGGCCCCGGCTTTTCGTTGCGGAACACCCAGCCAAACCGATAACTGCGATAGGGCTTCGGCAATTGATCGAAATTTTCCGAGACATAGCGGGCAAGCGGCGCTGTCAGATCGTAGCGCAGCGACAACCATTGTTCGTCGTCATCCTGGAACGAGAACACGCCTTCGTTCGGGCGATCCTGGTCTGGCAGAAATTTGCCGAGCGCGTCCGTGTACTCGATCATCGGGGTTTCCACCGGCTCAAACCCGTAGAGTTCGTAGACTTCACGGATTTGGTCGAGCATGCGCCGGGTCGCAGCGATTTCCGCCGGACCGCGATCGGTCAGGCCGCGCGGCAGCCGGGCTTTCGGTCGATTTTGTTTTGCATCGCTTGTCATCAAGAGGCTCCGGCACCGGATCGTGGGCGGTTGGTAACGCAACGGCTGGAGCCCGGCAAGGCGATCCGCGGCTGCGTCTTTCGCCCCCTATCGACTTAAGCCGGCCCGTTCCGGCTTGTGTTCCAACGCCATAAACGTCGGGAAAACAGAAGGATTAAGCCAAGCTTTCAAAGGTCTCGTTAACAAAATCCGAAGAGCGCTTGTCTCCAGGGCTTCGGAACCGAGCCGATACTGAAAATTTATGGCCCTCGGTTGTTTTTGGATTTGACCTTGCCCCCCGAGCTTGCTGCTATCGAAACAGCAGACCCAATTCACGAGGGGCTTAGCCCCAAGGAGAGCTTTGATGGCGCTTGCCAAATCCCGAGATGCCGCCGCGACGGTTCCCAACGATCTGGAATCCTTCTGGCTCCCGTTCACGCCGAACCGCGCGTTCAAGAAAGCGCCGCGGCTGATCTCGCGCGCCAAGAACATGCACTATTACACGACCGACGGACGCGCGATCGTCGATGGAACCGCCGGTCTGTGGTGCTGCAATGCGGGCCACAATCGCGATCCGATTGTTGAGGCGATCACGCAGCAGGCGCAGGAACTCGATTATGCGCCGGCCTTCCAGTTTTCCCATCCCAAGGCCTTCGAGCTGGCGAACCGGATTGCGGCCCTGGCACCCGGCAAGCTCGACCATGTGTTCTTCTGTAATTCAGGCTCGGAAGCAGTTGATACCGCACTGAAAATTGCGCTCGCCTATCACAGCGTGACCGGCCAATCCTCCCGCACCAGGCTGATCGGCCGCGAGCGCGGGTACCACGGCGTCGGCTTTGGCGGTATTTCCGTCGGCGGCATCGTCAACAACCGCAAACGCTTTGGTTCGTTGCTGACCGGCGTTGATCACCTGCCGCACACTTATGACCGCGAGAAGCAGGCTTTCGCTCAGGGCGAACCCGATTGGGGTGCGCATCTTGCCGACGACCTCGACCGGATCGTCGCGCTGCACGATGCATCGACCATTGCCGCCGTCATCATCGAACCGATGGCAGGATCAACCGGCGTCCTTGCCCCACCGAAAGGCTATCTGGAGCGGCTGCGCGCGATCTGCGACAAGCACGGCATTCTACTGATTTTCGATGAGGTCATTACCGGCTTCGGCCGGCTCGGCTACGGCTTTGCCGCCGAGCGTTATGGCGTCGAACCCGACATGATCACGTTCGCGAAAGGCATCACCTCAGGCGCGGTGCCGATGGGCGGCGTGCTGGTGCGCGACTCCATCTACAATGCCTTCATGAATGGCCCGGAACACGTCATCGAACTGTTCCATGGCTATACCTATTCCGCCCATCCGCTTGCTTGCGCTGCAGGGCTCGCAACACTCGATCTCTATCGCGAGGAAAATCTGTTCGAGCGGGCGCGAAAACTCGAACCGGTCTGGGCAGCCGCTGCGATGGGCCTCAAGGGGCTTCCCAACGTGCTGGACATCCGCACGATCGGGCTCGTTGCCGGGATCGATCTTGCGTCACGGCCCGACGCAGTCGGCAAGCGCGCCTACGAGGCGATGGAAAAGGCCTTCGGCGAGCATGATCTGATGATCCGCGTCACCGGCGACACCATCGCGCTTTCGCCGCCGCTCATCATCAGCGAAAGCGAGATCGGCGAGTTGTTCGACAAGATGGCGAAGGTGATCAAGTCGTTGAACTGATCCCAAAACTCATCCGCCGGCGATTGTCTTACTTCGCCGGCGGAATGATCGCCCAGCCAATCGTCATTTCCCCCTCGCCGCGCCGGTAGCGCAGTTTTAGGGGCGGCTGTATTTGCGCGCCTGACGCGGCGTTCGCAAAGCCCAGCGGAATGACCTGGGGCTCACCTTCGCTCCAAACGACGATCGCGCCTTTCGCTTTCAGATCATTCAAATCAATCCAGGGCGCGCGATGGGGGTCGCCATCGATCAACACCCGCGGGCGTTCAGCCGCATAGTGCCCGATGTTGCCGCCAACCCACATGGTCCCGATCACATAAGCAAGCGGTGTTCCCGTTGCTTCTTTAAAGCGATGGGAGAGCTCCATCCCAAGCCGTTCGCCGGGGAAGAACACCGCGCGGTAGCGATGATCGAAGCGCGGCATCACCTCGTAATTGGCGATGAACGCCAGCGCATATAGGGCAAAGACCACGGCCCACGCGGTCACAATGCGCTCAAGCCGAAGTCGATTGAGGGCCCGCGGAGCAAACAGAACAATCCAAAGCCCGAGAAACAGCCACAGCGGATAGCCCCACATCGCGATCAGGCCGCGGCCCGTCACAATTGACACGGCGGTAATGGTTGCCATCGGGCCGAACGCAAGCAGGGTCACGATCCGCAGATCGAATGCATCGGCCTTTGCCGGAAAGTTTCCCTCGCCCCAGCGCCGCACAAATAAAGGCGCCGCAATCACCAGCGCGGGGACAAGAAACAAGCCCTGGCTTCCCGCAAACTCCAGCGGATGCAGCAGATGATCGAACATCGAGCGCACCGGCGCGGCACGCGCATTCGCGTAGGCAAACGGCAGGAAGTCATTCTGAACGAGCCAGACGAGATGCGGCGCCATCACGCCCAAAGCGACAGCCAAGGCAACCCACGGGCCCGGCGTCTTCACGCTTGCGCGTGCTGTGGGATCGAGCAGCAGAAAGAGCGCAAGCGGAATAGCAAGAACAACGACAAAGTATTTCGCCCAAAAGGCAAATCCGACGCTCAGCCCAAGAATAATCCAATAGACGATCCGGCCGGTGCGCAACGCAGACCAGAACGCGTAACCGGACATCGCCCAGAACGGCAGTTCAATGACGTCGTGATTGAACTTCGCGGCCGTGTAGCTGAAATAATGCAAGCCATCGACGATCAGCACGGCAACAAGAGCGCCGAGCGCCCCCACGAGCCGACGCGCCAACGCCCAAATTGCAACAAACGCGGCAATAACAGCGATCTGGCCGAGCGCGTAATAGGCGATGTCCGCGTGGAACAAACGATATGCGACTTCGACCGTCCACCACGGCAGCGGCGGCAGTTTGTCGTATCCGAGTTGCCACTCCCGTCCGTACGTCAGCGCCTCGATAAGATCGAGCGGCAGGTTGGGGTAAAGCAGGGATGGCAGCGCTGCCCAAACGATACCGTGCAGAGCCAGAAAACCGACAAAGGCGGTTTCGGGCCGACGCTCGATCCAATGTGTTACGGCAGCAAGCATCGTGGGGCAGATCGTCTTTCGGATCGAATTGAATGGCTAGATAGAAGCGATAGCCTCCGCCTCGATTTCCACCTTGAACGCCGGACTGGCGAGACCGGCAACAACAAGAAACGTCGAAGCAGGCGCATGCGCACCCAGGCGACGGCTGCGCACCTCACGGCAAAGCTTGACCGTCTCAGGGGACGGATCTGTGACGAAGGTCGTGAGCTTGACGATGTGTTCCGGACCCATGCCGGCCGCGGCAAGGACCGCCAGCAAATTGTCCCAGGCCTGCTCAACCTGAGCGGCGAGATCGCTTGCAATCGACTGATCGGGAGCAACACCGACTTGGCCCGAAATCACGAGCCGGCGCAAGCCCGGCCCGATCGCGTGGATGACGCCGTGGCTGTAGCGCGAACTCGGCTCATGGATCATGGGCGGATTAAAGCAGTGCAGTTGCGCTGAACCGGCCCTGCTCTCTTTGTTGGTGTCAGTCATTGCAGATCGATCTCATAGGTCACCCATCCCGAACGGCGCGCCACGCGGTCATAAAGCAATTTGGCGTTCGCATTGTCCGAGGCCGTTCGCCAATAGATCCGATGCCAGCCACGGCTGCGGCCTTCTTGCGCCAGTGCCTCGATCAGAGCGCGGCCAATCCCACTTCCGCGCAATGCCTCGTCCACATAGAGATCTTCAAGATAGCAGACCGGCCGGCGTGCCCAAGTGTTGGGGTGGATCACCGCATGAAGCATGCCGACGAGGCGACCGCCCAGCTCGGCACCACGGCCGATCATATCGGTAACAGCTGGATCGACTATTCGACGCCATGTCTCCTCTGTGATGTCCGGCTCCAGGGTTTTTTCATAAAACGCGAGGTAACCGCCCCAAAGCCGTCCCCAATCCGTCTTGTCGGCGGGAACAATTGGCCGGATCAGAACCGATGGCTTATCGATGCTTGGCTTCATGACAAATCTTTTAGAGCACGAAGAGCGGGCTCGGTCCCTTTGTTTTTGCAACAAAACCCGCGCAGCCCCCCTTCGCGGTCTCGAAAAATTTTCGCGAGATCTTTCCTTCGGCACCGAGACGGCTTGCGCGTCTCGGTCCACTCGTGAAGATTATGGGACGGCCCCGCGAATCACCACAAGCGGGCTTTACGGGATCGTCCATGGTGCGCCTGAGCGCCGTTTTCATCGCTGTCTGCATGGTGCTGATCGCGGGATCGCTTGGCGCCACGCTCTATCTGTCGTTCGGATTGAGCCGGATCGAGGCAGCCGTTATCGCCGTTGCCGTTCTGACCGGCCTCGCCCTCTTCAACGCAATCTCCACAAGAGCGCGGGATCGCTCCGATATCGGCGATCAGATCGCCGATTTGTCCCGCGGCACTGCCGACCTGGCAAGGCAGGTTGCTGAAATCGGCCGGCGGCTTGCAACGGTGGAAGGCGAGGTTACAACCGCGACCAACAAAACGCGGATGATTACGCAGCCGCTCACCACCGAGATCGAAGTGCTCGGAACCCTGGTCAAACAACTGGCCGAGTCAGTTGCGACGCATGAAAACGCGCTGATCGGCGGCAAGGGGCTTTCCGCACCGACCCAGCCGATCGCTTCCATGCGCGGCGTTGCAACGGAAGCCGCCAAAAGCATCGATCGCACAGAGCTTGGCGAAATCGATCCCAACTCCAACGTGATCGTTACCGGGCGCTTCAGGGGGATGGATCAGAAAGACGCCATAGCCGTCATCCGCCGTACCCTTGAGGCCAATCGGATCGACATGCACCTGCAGCCGATCGTGACCCTGCCGCAGCGGAAGGTTCGCTATTACGAGGCAATGACGCGGCTGCGCACGGAAGAAGGCGAGTTGCTGCTGCCGGACGACTACCTCAGCTACGCTGAAAGCGGCGGGCTGATGCCGATGATCGACAATCTCCTGCTGTTCCGTTGCGTCCAGGTCTTGCGACGGCTGCTCGCCAAGAATCGTGATGTCGGTCTGTTCTGCAATCTTGCGGGGGATACACTGCAGGATTCCGAATTCTTCCCGCAATTTTCCGACTTCATGCAGGCCAATCGCGCCTTGGCGCCGTCCCTCGTGTTCGAAATTTCCCAGGCAACGGTTCGTTCGATGGGACCAATCGAGCAGGAAAGCCTTGCGGCGCTCTCTCAGCTTGGGTTCCGCTTCTCGATGGATCACGTGACCGATCTGCGGATCGAACCACGCGATCTCGCCGAGCGCGGCTTCCGCTTTATCAAAGTTCCGGCACAACTCCTGCTCAGTCGTGGAGGACCATCGGCTTCCGATATCCACCCCGCCGATTTCTCGGACCTGCTCGGCCGCTTCGGAATCGATCTGATTGCCGAAAAGGTCGAGAGCGAAGGCGTGGTCGTTGACCTGCTCGATTTCGATGTCCGGTTCGGTCAAGGCTTCCTGTTCTCGCCGCCGCGCCCTGTGCGTGCGGAGGTGCTGCAGGGCACCTCGGATACGCCAAACGCACCCACGCGTCGCGAGGCATCTCGCCCCGGCGACACGGGCGACAGCGCTCCGGCAGAAACGCGCGAAGCTGCGGCGGGCGCCCTCTCCGGTCAGCGGCCGTCGTCTGACGCACGGACAAGCGGCTTGGCACAGCTGGCCCGTGCCTCCGTCCGACGCGCCTGACGGCGTCAATCATCCGGCAAAAATCGACTTCCCCTTTGGACGGCCGCGTTTTAAACGAAGGCCTCGTCAGCGCCAGCCGGATGGAATTCCGAAATGGCGCCTTCCTCAACGCAAAGCCTGATGGCGCCGTCCCGAAATTACACCCATGACCTCTGCCCCCACCGTTTTGACCGATCATTTCAACTCGATCGCGTCGCGCTACGACGTGGTGCTCTCGGACGTCTGGGGGGTCGTTCATAATGGCGTGGAAGCGACGGCCAGTGCGGCAGACGCGTTGACGAGGTTCCGCCAGCAAGGCGGTTTCGTGATGCTGATTTCGAACGCCCCTCGTCCCGGCGAATGGGTTCTGCATCACCTGGATAAGCTTGGCGTGCCTCGAACTGCGTATGACGGGATCATCACATCGGGCGATGTTACTCGCGAATTCATCGCAAGCCGGCCTGACGTCTCGGCCCATCACGTCGGCCCGCAACGCGATCGCAATATTTTCGACGGACTCAACTTTCGTTTCGCGCCCGTTGAATCGGCGGAATACGTCGTTTGTACCGGTTTGTTTGATGATGAGACTGAAACGCCCGAACATTATCGCGATCTGATCGGCGCCATGCGCAAACGCGATTTGTTGATGGTTTGCGCCAATCCAGATCTCGTCGTCGAGCGCGGCGAAAAACTCGTCTATTGCGCCGGCGCAATCGCCGATCTCTATGCGACAGAGGGCGGCAAAGTGCTTTATGCGGGCAAGCCGCATCGGAAAATCTATGAAGATGCGCTCGCCAAGATCGAGGCCGCACGCGGGCGGGCGGCTCCGCTCGATCGGGTGTTGGCGATTGGGGATTCGGTCCGCACCGATCTCAAGGGCGCGACATCAGCGGGGATCGATTGTTTGTTCGTCACCGGCGGAATCCATGCGGAAGAACTCGGCCACCGGGATGACCCGGATCTTGGCGTGCTGGAAGAGATACTGGTAAAGGCGGGTCTCAAGCCACGCGCGATTACGCGCCGGCTTGCGTGGTAATCAAACAAATCTGAAAAATTTTGGGGCTTCGATCAGGTTTTGCGGGACGACTTTTTGGTGGCGTCGCCCTTGAGCAGTGAATCAACCTCGTCCTGAGCAATGCCCTCGCCGTCCAGCTGCGGTCCGTGCAGAATCAGCTTGGCTTTGCGTTCGGCGCGCCGTTTCTCTTGTTCATCGACAAAGCCGCCGATGTCCTTGGTGTTCACAGCCGCGGCAAATCGGGAAACGCGCCCTTCAATATGCTGAAGTGTTTCCACCACCTTGGCGATGCGCTGGCCGGTAAGATCCTGAAACGAGCAGGCCTCGAACACAATCATCATCTTCTCATCAACCAGGGCCTTGAACGCGTCGGCATCCTTGCTGTCGGCCGCCATCACCGCCTCGGCGCATTCCATGATCGTGTTGGTCGCCGCTTCAGTCGATTTGACGATGGCATCGAGTTCCTGGCCGGCGGCCGGGATGCGGGTTTCCCTGATCTCGTGGACGCCTAACGCCGCAATTTCCGCCTTCATGGCATTGATGTAGTCGGAAATCTCCCGCAGTTCGCGGTAGATCGCCGCATCCATCGTCTCAAAAAATGTCTGCAGCGATTCCGCCGTGATCTCGGCAAGCGCGACGACGTCGGCAAGAGACACGTCATCCTGACGCTTAAGCCGCAGATACTCGGCGATGCGATCGAAGTGCTGCGTATTGGCCACAGTCATGGCCGGCTCCATATTCGGCGTGAGCGCAAGGAAAGACCGGACGCTTGTGTCGTGTTGATCGCTATTCTGCGAACACAGCTTCGATTTTGGTCTTGAGCGTCTGAGCGTTGAACGGCTTCACGATGTAGTTGTTAACGCCCGCTTTCTTGGCCGCAATCACGTTTTCGGTCTTGGATTCAGCCGTAACCATGATGAAAGGCGTCTTGGCAAGGCCGGGATCCTGGCGCACTTCCTTGAGAAGCTCGTAGCCGGTCATCGGCTCCATGTTCCAATCCGAGATCACCAATCCGTATTTCTTTTCACGCATCTTGGCGAGCGCGGCCGATCCGTCAGACGCATCATCCACGTCTTCAAAGCCAAGCTGCTTTAATAGATTGCGGATAATGCGGATCATCGTGTTGTAATCGTCGACCACGAGGATCGGCATCGTCAGATCGATAGTCATCGGTCTTACTCCGTTACGCGTCACCTAGGCGCGCTTAGGCACCCTTACATTATGCAAATGGTCGGACGTCCCCGCTCAGGCGTAGCCAGTCCTCCACCTCACCGGACCCTAGCAAGGGCTATTGAACATCCGGTTAACTGCGCCTCGGGCCTGAATTTTATAGGTAAAATGGGGGCCGACATGGGCCCGGGGAGCCCGGTGGACACCATCCCGTTCCCGTTTTTTGCGTTGCTTGACTCCAGGCGCTTCCAGCCTCACGGTCGCGCCGCTTTGAAGCTCCCAGCCCCGCAATGACCGACCCTGCAAACCCACCGAAGCCCTTCATCGTGGCGCATGATGACGGCGAGGACTCCCGGCTGCGGGGGGCCGTCCTTGCCATCGGTAATTTTGATGGCGTTCATCGCGGACATCGCACCGTCGTCACCGCAGCCATCGATCAGGCCCGCACACTTGGCCGCCCGGCGGCAGCGCTGACTTTCGAGCCGCATCCACGGCGGTTCCTGCGCCCCGCCGAACCCTTGTTCAGACTGACGAACGAAACCACCAAGTTGCGCCTCCTTGCGGGCACGGGCCTCGATGGCGCCCGGATCATGACCTTCAATGCTGCGCTCGCGAGCCTGTCGGCCGAAGAATTCATCCGCCGGGTTTTGGTCGATCGGTTCGCGATTTCCGGCGCCACGATCGGCTTCGACTTCCATTTTGGCAAGGATCGCCGAGGTTCTCCGGAATTCCTTGCGGCGGAAGGCCAACA
>DATAIA010000785.1:0-1595 GCA_036262895.1 Xanthobacteraceae bacterium | reverse complement strand
AGAACGTAGAATGACACCCGCCAGGAAAACGCCACCGTGATCACGGCAATGAGGGGCGGCGTCACCGCGTTGCCAAAGCGCGCAAACGCGTGAGTGATTCCCTGCGCGAAGCCACGCTGGTCGGCGCGCAGCCAGTTCGATAACGCGCGGGTCGCAGTGGGAAACGCGGGCCCCTCGCCGATACCGAGCGCAAGACGTGCAAGGAACAGGCTTATGATTCCGCCGACAAACCCGGTCCAAATGGTTGAGATCGCCACGATGGCTGCGCAGATGCCAAGCGAGATGCGCGGTCCTAATCGGTCTCCGAGCCAGCCTCCGGCGATCTGAAAGAAGGCGTAGGGGTATGCGAAGGCGGAGAACACCAGACCGAGTTGCGTTGCGGTCAGACCGAGGTCCTTCTGCATGATTGGTGCAGCCGTCGAAAGATTGACCCGATCCACGTAGAAAATGAAATACATCAAACAGATGATTATCAGCACCAAACGACTTGCTTGATTTCGCATCAACCGCGCCCTCCCGCTGTTTCCTCAACCGGTCCTCTGCCTTCTCCGCTTCGCATCAGCGAACTGAGCATCGCAGTTGGCAGGGTTATCTTTTTCCTTATGGTAGGGTGCATAGCCGCCATGATGAAATCGAAAGTCTTCATCATCGTCATTCGCCAAATCTATGCTGGACGGACTTGCGTGACCCACGATCTCGACATCGCACTGCTCCGCACCTTCGTCGCCATAGTCGACACCGGGGGCCTGACCTCGGCCGGACGGATGGTCGGCCGCACCCAACCGGCGATCACCCATCAAATCCGCCGGCTTGAGGAGAGCATCGGCCGGACTCTGTTCGATGACAACCGCCGCAAGCTCTCCTTGACCCACGATGGCGAGGTACTGCTCGAATTCGCCCGGGCAATGCTTCGCCTCAATGACGAGGCACGCGATCGTTTCGCTGCGCCCGACATCGCCGGCCATATCACGCTTGGCACGCCGGATCTCTATGCGTCGTACCTCCTGCCAGAAGTGCTGGAGAATTTCTCCCGCGCGCATCCCAACGTGGAGATCGAGTTGCGCTGCACGCGCAGTATCCAACTGCATGCGGCGCTCGAGCGCAACGAACTCGATATCGCGCTGATGACAAATCAACCCGAATTCCGGAGAGGTGAACTGGTGCGCCAGGAACCGCTGGTATGGGTCGCTGGGTTGGACAGCAGCCCGGAGTTGCGTAAGCCGTTGCCGCTCGCGGTGCTGCCGCAGGGGAGCGTGTACCGCCACCTTGCGCTGGAAGCGCTGGGCTTAGCCGGCCGACAATGGTCGATCCGCTCGGTCTGCGACGGCATAGCGGGCCTCCAGGCTGCCGTATTCGCAGGGCTTGCAGTTTCTGTATTTCCGGGTTGCGCGGTCGTTCCCAAAGTGCGCTGTCTCGACGAAGCAGATGGTATGCCCAAACTTGGATCGGTGGATCTGGTCATGCATCGCAAGAGCCACGGGATTTCCGAGGCGGCCGAACAGCTCGCGCAGTACATCACCCGAAAGCTGGGCAAAGCAGTGAATGCTGATATAAAGGCACTGGTGGGCAGTGACGGACTCGAACCGCCGACATCC
>DATAIA010000784.1:0-2880 GCA_036262895.1 Xanthobacteraceae bacterium | reverse complement strand
CACCGCGGGCGACCGCGCCATCCGCACGCACTCAACGGCAGCGCGGGCATCCTCCCATAGCGTCCGGCCCATGGCAGGAACCTCCACAACGCCGGCGCCGATGAACACGCCGCAGCCGGTGGTTTCAACGCTCGTCATCCTGGACAGGTCGATCGGACAGTGCATCCTGATCGCATTCCCGTCGAACGCCGGGAGATGGCGAGAGGCGGCAGCACAGATTGCGCCATGCACGGTCGTTCCATTCGCCTTGCAGAATCGCAATCTTGGTCAATTTTCGCATCACCGTCTCTCCCTGAATGCGCGCGTCGCCATACGTGACGCGACCGACATGGTTCGAGACGTCGAATGTGCGGAGATGAGATTACGAGTAGATGTTGTGGAAGCGTGAAATGCCTACAAACGTAACATGGAGGCTTGGGGTGCTCCGGAACGCCTCGAAAGTTCAGGAAATGCTGGCTATGGCGGCGAAGGGCGCTGACGGAGCAAGGGAGTTCATAAAATTCTTGATCGGGAGGGGCAGCATCAAGCGATCGTGATCCGAACGTTGTGACGCAGTTCACTCAATCCGATTTGCCGTCTCGTGCTACGGTTGAAGATATTATGCGTTAACAACCGACGGGGTTCGGCCATGACGCGACTGCATTTGCTATGGCAAAATCTTAAAGCAAATTTCCAGGCGATCGGCGGCTGGATCGCGAAGACGACGAGCCTCGGCAAATTGGCCGTCCTGACGCCATTGATCGGAAGCGGCTGGCTTCTGGTACAGGAGTTGCGGAACGACCTGATCACGATCGAACCGATCGCTGTCCCCAAAACGCTATCAGAGAGCGGCTACACGCCTGAAGTGGCTGGCTACCGCTTGCGCGACGCCCTGAACGTTTATGCCGGAGCGCCTGCTCCGGGCAACGACGGCACCAAACTCAATCCGAATTTGGATTCTCTTGCCAACGACGATGACAGCCTCAAGTCGAATTTTGATTTGAATATTTCTGCAGAGAACGAACTGCCCGACATCGTGGTTCCGCAGATCGGCCTTTCGGTTCGCGCGATCGCGGCTTCGATCCGCAGCGCCTTGGGCATGACCGGGCATGCGATATCAGGCGAACTTACCCGCCAGGACAGCAAATATGCGTTACGCCTGCGCATCGACGGCCGGCAAGTCTCCGGCCGCGACTACGAGGCGGAAAATCCCGATGAACTCATGACACAGGCAGCGTCCGACGTCATGGAGATCATACGGCCTGCCGCGCATGCGATGGCGCGATATCGTGAGCAGAAAAAGGAGGAGGCCCTTCTAAAAGCCAACGAGATCATCGCCCACTACGACAAGTCTGATGTCAACGTCCAATGGGCCTATCTGCTGAAGGGCAACTACGCACTTGAACAAAGAAACTACCGGGAAGCAGATCGGATGTTTTCCAATGCGGTAAGCTCGAACCGGAACAGCGAGCAACCGCATATGCAATTGGGCATCTCACTGCTTCGTCAGGGCAAGCCCAGTGACGCCGTCAGGAAATTTCGAGACGTGCTCGCGATCAACCCGAAATCGGCAATAGCCTATAATAACATCGGCGTCGCGCTGGCCACTCAGGCGAACCTGGGAAACGCAAAGACCGATCCGGCAAAGCTGGACCAGGCAATTGCGGAATACCAGCGAGCCATCGATGCTGAACCCGGCTACGTGCTTCCCTATAACAATCTTGGTCTTGCGTTGTTTTACCGTGACAAGATCGACGAAGCGATCAAGCAATATCGCTCTGCGATCGAGATAACTCCGAACTATCTGCTCGCGCGCTGGAATTTGGCCTTCGCCCTGAAAAAGAATAATTTTGGAGGGGCCGTCGCCGAATATCGTGCCGCCATCAAGCTCGCGGCGGATCCGCAGCAACGCGCGATGCTGCATACTTTCCTCGGTGACCTGCTGGCCGAACCGGGGGAGAACAGCAACGTCAAAGCCGCCATTCTCGAGTATCAGCGCGCGATCGAGATCAATTGCTATGGCTGGGCGCATAACAATCTCGGCCTTATCTGGACAAGCGAAGGCAAGAACGACGACGCCATCGTCGAATTTGAGAAGGCCACAATCTGCGAACCAAAGGACGAAACATTCAGGAAAAACCTGGAGCACGCGCGGCTACCAAAGGAAGCAAGTGCGACAACGACAGGCCAGGTAAGCCGGTAGCTCACAGGCACAGCGTATTCAATGCGCTGTCGAACCGGCCACGCAGGCTGAAATGCGGCAGGCGCTGGCGAGGCATGATCGTTAACGCCATTGCCAATGACGCCGTTTGTTCCAGTAGTATCCCGGATGCCCGAGTGGCAATTTAGCACCTATGGTCCCCGCGATTTTAAGGTCTCGTGGGGCGGTATGGACAGCAGAAAGCTGAACGTTATTTCGCAAGTCAGCATGACTTCCAGGCAGCTCCGTGATCTGGCGGAAGAGGCAGAATTGCCGTTGCTGACTTACCTGCTCGGCATGGTGACCCTCGAAGCGGAAAAGGCACTGCAGGACGGCAACCGTAGCGCCAGGGCACTCGCGACGCGTGTGGCAGCCAGTTTAGCACGAAACTAGAGGCGAGGCGGCGGGCACCACAAACTCGCCAGCGCCCGCCGGCTCAGTTCGACAGCGCCCCCGAAAGCACCAACTCCAGTTCCTGCCTGACATCGTCGAGAGGCTGGGCGCTTCGCGCGGCACGACACATCGCGACCGTACCTTCCATCGACGCAACGACCAGGGCCGCGAGGCCTGGGAGGCGATGTATACGCTGGAGCAGCAGAGCGACGGCAGCCTGAAGATCACGGGATGTTCGCTGTTGAAGGCGGGACAGGCGGTCTGAATCTCACGCCATCGCCAGCCGCCGCCGGGAGCGCATCAGCAGC
>DATAIA010000783.1:0-1995 GCA_036262895.1 Xanthobacteraceae bacterium | reverse complement strand
GCACCTTGGCGTTACCGCCGGGGTCGACCTCTCCGGTGCGTGCTGTTTTTTATCCATAAGTCGATCTGACTGACCCGAGTGCCTGCACTGCCAAGTGGAGGCCGCTTTACGCCATCTCTATTCTACGCTGATGCTGAGTTTTGCCGTAAATCGAACTCCATTGTCGTCGCGTACCCTGACATTGATCTCACCATCTGCATCGCAAGACCGTCCGACATTGTCCGTCAGTACCGCCCGGGCACAAGAACGCGCCTCCCGATCATCTTTGAGCTCCTCGCCGTCCTCGTCGGTGTATTGGTCCTGGCCATCTGTTAGGTCGAAGTAGTAGCGCGGCATGACATAGCTCCTCGGCGCCAGTTCACTTGGGCAGTGACAGGCGGAAATCGGCGCGAGTTTTGTTCGCGCACTTTAATGGCTCTGTTGTCGCTTATCTTCAGGCCTGAGTGGCTAGCCGGAGCTCACTGGCACTTCGAGGGTGCCGTCCTTGAGGCCGTATCCGGACAATGGCGGAAGGCCGCGCCCGGTTCCGAACATTGAGCACCTTTTCGCAGGTGAATGCAAGAAGAGCAGATCGGTCTGCACTTCTAGAGCCATATTGCACTCGCACTTTTTCCAGAAAGCCCTATATATGGAGGATCACTGGCCGAGGCCCCGCCCGGCGCCGGTGGCTGAGAGACGCGACCGTGCTCCCGCCGATTCCGATCGGAGCACGACATGCCTCACCGTCAAAACCTAATTCTAGCTGCATTGCCGGCCCGCATTTTGGCGGCTCTGGAGCCGCATCTGAAGATCGTCAAGCTGCCCTTCGCACAATTGGTCGCCTCAACCGGTGACACTGTAACCAACATCTATTTTCCTCATGACAGCGTGGTATCGCTCGTCGTCCAGTTGGACGATGGGCAAATGGTAGAAGCGGCCATGGTTGGGAGAGATGGTGTAGTCAATGCCACCTCAGCACTTGATGGAACACTCGCGCTGCAAAGAAGCATCGTTCAGGTTGCAGGGGACAGTTCTAGCATCAGCCCGAACGATTTGCGGGCCGTCGCGAGAGAATGGGAAGGGCTGCAATCGTTGATCATTCGCCATGAGCAGATCTTGCTTTCGCAGGCCATGCAGTCCGCCGCTTGCAACGCGAGCCATACCGTCGAAGCGCGCATGTGCCGCTGGTTACTCAGGATACGCGATCTCACACAATCCGATCAAATCATGCTGACCCAAGAGTTCTTAGCGCAGTTGCTCGGCGTGCGGCGAACAAGCGTCTCGCTGGTCGCCGGGACACTGCAATCGGCCGGCCTCATCAGATATAAGCGCGGCAATATCAAATTATTGGACATAGAAGCGCTGCAAGAGACTAGCTGCGAGTGTTACGCAAAGGTGAATACCGCCTACGAAATGTTGCGCCGTCCAGGTGACGCGTCATTGTGGCCGCAAGCAAGCAATGGACGAAATTGATACTGTCTTGTCCCCGTTCGCGACGCCAGGGGGGGCCGCTACTTATTGGAAAAGATGGAGAAAGCCTGATGTTGACGAAATGGTTTGTGCCGCCGCTCGTAATTCCGGCCGGTCTATTCATCCTCGTAGTCGTCGTGGCAGCTTTCCGTCATTCGTGGGGCGGTTAAACAGGATCTCCGCCTCGTGCGATGGGGCGCTTGAGCAAGTCGCCATTCCGGCATAGAGCAGCTGCTTTCCCTGGCGTCGTCGCGAATAGACGCCGTCGAACTTGCCACGCTGTTTGTTAGTCGATACCGACGAGAACGAAGGCGCCACGCTGACGGCATGTCCGCTTTAGCCAATTTATGTTTCGGCCCCAACGGTACCGCGCGTCCTTGCCCTTGAGACAAGGCCTCGATGCCGAGATCGCGGTGCAAGATGCGTGGAAGCACTCGGGCATTGGTAAGCCGAACCAGGTCCGCTTCGGGTCAAAGGCGGGAGTCGGTAAATTTGGGGCGGAGGTCTCCTTTACATCGGAAAGCAGACATCCATCGTCAGCCGCAG
>DATAIA010000782.1:0-2053 GCA_036262895.1 Xanthobacteraceae bacterium | reverse complement strand
AATTGCGATGCAGTGGTCAGACCCAATATTGGCCCGGACCTGGCGGATGTTTATCGCTTGGTGGACACCATCGCCGCGGCAGACTTCGTGTTGTCTGCTTCGCTTCATGGCGCGATCGTCGCCGCAGCCTATCATCGTCCTTTCTGTTTTTGGGATGCGGGATTGGCTCCCGATGTGCCGCTCAAATGGGAGGATTTCGCGGCATCGGTAAATTTCGAACCTGTCTTTGCTGCAAACGTCGCCGATGCACGCGCGATCTACCAAAAATCGATCGGGCCGCGGATCAGGCTCCCGGCGCTGGCGCCTCTCGTTGAATGCGCGCCGTTCGCTGTCCGGTCCGATGCTTATCGCAAGGTTCAGGCCTATGATGCGGCCAACCTTTCCGAGAAGTCCGCCTCATCGCAGATGGAGCCGGTTAATCTGGCGCACGAACTGATCGGCCATTTGGCGGGTCGCCTCAACTACGGGGCCGGTGCCAATCCGAAGGAGCGAACTTCGCAGAAGGTGCCGTTGAGCGATCCTGCGGAGGCGGATACGCATCTTCCGAAGCGTGCCACTGAACTGCATGAACAAATGCTCTCCCTGCTGAACGATCGCAATCGGTTGCAGCGGCGTTTCTTTCAAAAAGTGAAGTTTTGTTGGCAGGCGGAACGATACAGAAGGATCATTCAACGCTCAGGCCTCTTTGATGAGGCGTGGTACCGAAAGACGTATGCCGATGTCGGTGACAAGCCGATTGATGCGCTTCGTCACTACGTGAATGTCGGCCGCTTTGAGGGGAAAAATCCAAATCCGTATTTCGATACGAACTGGTATCTGTGGAATTATCCGCATGTTTTGATTACCGGGGCTGACCCGCTCGCGCACTACATCAGGAAAGGGGTTCGCGAGGGCTTAAACCCCGGCCCGGACTTCGACACGAGTGCCTATTTGCGGAAGTTTCCTGAACTGAGCAATGGAAGCATCAATCCGCTTTACCATTTCCTGACACACACGCCGGGCGGTGATCCTCAGGAGGCTGCGGCCACGCAAACACCGGTGACGCCGCATGGAGACATCCAGAACCCTCGCCCGACAATCGTGCTGGTCGATGAGACATATCCGCCGCCGCCCGATGAGAGGTCCGCGACGTCCGATACGGCCCATCTCATCGCGCAGATTTTGGAGTCGGGGTTTCGCGTTGTGTTTATCGCCCACGCCCAGTTTCGCGATCCATCAAGGCAACGGGACTGGCTTGAAATCGCCGGTGTCGAGGTCATCGACGGCAGCCGCTATGCGTCGATTGATGCGTACATTCTCGAAGAGGGCGCGCGCGCCGATCTGATCCTGCTGTCGCGAATCCATGTTGGCGGGCGGTCACGTCCGCGCGTTCCGGCACGCCGTTCCTGACGTCGGGATATTCACCGCCGCATGAGTCCGGCGTTGCGGGAAAACCCGCCGATTCTGCCTGAAAACTTTTGGAATGACCGAGGCGGGCCGCGAAGGCGTAAATCGGCTCTAAGTCATTGAAAGATAATGGAGCGGGTGAAGGGAATCGAACCCTCGTATTCAGCTTGGAAGGCTGCTGCTCTACCATTGAGCTACACCCGCGTGGGTGCAGATATGCAATGCCGTTGCCGTATTGGCAACCGGCGAATTCCGTTCCTCCCGCAGGCTAGTGATCAGGCGGTGAGGGCACCAGGTATGGCGCCCTCGTATCGCTATGCGGCCGAGCGGTTTTTGATGGCCCCGACGATCGCGGTCAGGATCGCGCCGCCGGCACCGCCCCCGACTACTTGCGTGACGATCGAGCCAATATCGAAATTGCCGCTTTGAATTGACGCCGCAACCGTCGGCCACGCCATCGTGATGATCTGGCCGAGCACGCCGCCGCCGACCAGGCCTGCGATGGTGTTGCCGATCGTGCCGAGATCGAATGTCGGAGAAGCCTTGCCCGCAGCATTGCCGCCGAGAGCACCCGCAACAAGATTGATTAAAATCTGTTCCATGATTGAGCCCCGATGTTACCAACGAAGCGAGTATAGCACTTTCATATGACCTTATATCGTCACGG
>DATAIA010000781.1:0-2086 GCA_036262895.1 Xanthobacteraceae bacterium | reverse complement strand
TGAGATGGCATGCGATGGCTTGATTTGGTTGCAAAAAGCCCGGCACTCCGCCCGTTCGGGACGTGGGGGTCGCAGGTTCAAATCCTGCCACTCCGACCAGTTAACAGATTGATTTTGCAGGCTTTCTCGAAAAAGCGCCTGCGGCCGCATTTTCCACCGCCACTAAAACTGCCACTGAAACGAATTGCCGGCGTGCTCAGCGGTTACTTCGGCAGCTGCGCGCCTGACGCCAGGGGGAGCAACAGCCTTCCGTCGCGCAAGGCGCATGGAACAAGCCCGCCGACGACTAGGACCTCGATACGCTCGCTGTCATGTTGTCGAGGCCGGTACGACCGGAGGACTACGTTTCCGCGATGGCCCCATGATCGCCCCGATCGTGGCGGAAGGCGCGCCGGCCTACCTTGTGCTGCGATGCGCCAGCCCCGGCGGCCGGATCGTGGTCAGCGTGCCCGTAAAGGCCGGATGGATGAACGACGGTGTTTCATACCCACAAGCTACCAACACGGATCACTGCAGAAATGTCCGCAGCTATGCAGCCTGGCAATGTTCCCGAAAGTAATCGCGTCGTCGTTGCCGTTGCAGTTCAGCTCGGACGAGGGATGGAATTCATCAGCCTAGCGAGTTCTTTGATTCTATCACGACGCGCCGTGCGAATCGACCGACGCTGCCTGATTAAGCAACCGGCATTTTTGAACGTTCAGTTTCGGCAGGCCGCAAGGGGAATGCGTCCCGAACATCGCGTTTCAGGCGCGCCGTGAGCGGACGCGCTGGATCGGTCCGGGCAGCGCGGCTTCTGCCTCATGCTCAAATCGGGCCGTGTGATGCCGCAGATAAAAGAACCCGACCGCCAAGACTGCGAGCGCGATGAGACCCAAGGCGATTGCCGCAGGACCGGCGAATTTCGATGTCTCGTTGCCGAAATACCAGCCGCCGAATCCATACACCGCAGCCCATGTGACCCCGCCGCCGGCGTTAAAAACAAGGAAACGCCGCCAGCTCATACCATTGACGCCGGCCAGGAATGCGGCCAAAGCGCGCAGTATTGCAATAAACCGCCCGAAGAAGACGACCTTTCCGCCGTGATGCAGAAACAGATACTGGCCTAATTTGACCTTGCCCTCTGTGATGCGAAAATATGATCCGTAGCGGATGAGCAGCGGAAATCCCGCTTCGCGTCCGATCCAAAAGCCCAGGTTGTCACCGACGATCGCTCCAATGGCCGCGATCCCAACGAGCACAAAGATGTTCAGATTGTGCGTTGTGCCTGCGAGGATGGCAGTGCCGATCAGGACCGTTTCACCCGGTACCGGTAGCCCCATGCTTTCCAAAGCGATAAGTGCGCCGACCACACCATAGCCGTACGTTTGTACGAGGCTGGTGAACTCACCGTCGGGGATGATCGACATAGCAGCGAGCCCTTCGAAATGCCTGTCCGAGGCGTATGGCCGCATGCGATGGAGAACAGCACATGTCAGCGCCCGCCGCCGCTCCACCTTCACGCTAAGCACGCCATATTCGCTGGCCGCGACCACCACGGCGTTAGCAGCGATCCCGGCTCCAGCTCCAACGATCGCTTCTATCGAATAACGCACCTGGCCTACGACGCGTGTACACGAAATTGCAGCGCCGTACCCTGCGAGCGGTCTCACCTTTGGTGCTGGCGGCGCACTGGCTTAAGGTGTTGCAACCCGGAAATGGCTGGCTCGATCGACAAGATCGATCATTTGGGCTGCCGCATGAATCGTTAGAGGATGCTGAGTGAACCCGGGACGTGGAGAGAAGTAGACCGCCATTTCGCGAACAAGGTCGAGCTGCCGATCAGATGCTTCTGCGAGTAATGTGATCACCAGGTTTTCCAGTGCAATCACGCGAATGCGAAGTTGCACCAATTCGGCATTTGTTAACTGAGGGATCTCGGATTGTATTTCGCCAGGGATTGAGCGGCCTTGCGGGTGGGGCGGTCCCGCATCGCCTTCGTTCTCCCACCTCGAAAGCGCCATTTGACGCTGTTTTGAGAGGTCAATCAAATCCGGTTTTCTATCAGGCATGACGAGACTTACTCAAATACGGGGTGGGGGATCGGCTC
>DATAIA010000780.1:0-30244 GCA_036262895.1 Xanthobacteraceae bacterium | reverse complement strand
TTACGGGTTCGCCTGACGGGGAACCTACACGCGCGGGCGTGGCGATCGCCGACGTATTCACAGGCGTCTATTCGGTCATCGGCATCCAGGCCGCGCTTGCGCAGAGAGAGAAAACCGGCCGCGGCGCCATGGTCGATATGGCCTTGCTTGATACCCAAGTCAGCGTTCTTGCGAACCAGGCATCAAGCTATCTGGTTTCAGGCGAAACGCCACGCCGCATGGGCAACACCCATCCAACCGTTGTGCCTTATCAGGTGTTCCCGGTGGCCGACGGACACGTCATCATCGCGGTGGGCAATGACGGCCAGTTTGCAAAACTGTGCGGCGTGCTTGGTTGCGATGAGATGGCCACCGACCCGACGTTCCAGACGAACAGCGCGCGTGTCGTCAATCGCGCCGCTCTCATTCCGCAGCTTGTGCGGCGCACATCGGCATTTTCCCGAAGCGATCTGCTGGCGCGGCTTGAGGCGCTTCAGGTGCCGGCCGGCCCCATCAACACGATCGCCGATGTCTTTGCCGATCCCCAGGTGATCGCCCGCAAAATGAAAATCGACTTGCCAAGCACAGCGGCACGCGGCGGTACGATCCCGGGCGTGCGCTCCCCGATCACGATTGACGGCGAGCCAATGGCGGCGGACCGCGCACCGCCAAGACTGGGCGAACATACAGAGGAAATTCTGCGCGAGATTGGGGAGGCGTGAGCTTTCTCGCGGGGAAGCAATCAATCGGCGTGAACTATTTGGAATTTCTGGCGTTCCCCTCGCGTGTATCGTTTTTTTATCTCACACGATGTTTTGGTTTCCTTCCTCCCGCGCGCCTTGCGCGGGGGGAGTTGAACCAAACAAATCGATGCCGCAATTGATCATTTATCGATCACGCTCGGAAGCAAACCATGGCTGACCGATCGTCAGCGCAAATCAGCTTCAATATTCCCGAACAATGGGAAGATTGGGTCAATTGGTTGCTTGGCATCTGGCTTTGCATTTCGCCTTGGGCGCTGCGGTTTTTTCTCGAACCGTTATCAACCCGAAATGCCGTCGTTGTCGGGTTTCTGATCATCGTTTCAGAAGTCGTGACGCTGTCGATTTTTCGGCCATGGGAAGAATGGATCAACATTCTGCTTGGCGTGTGGCTCGTCATATCCCCCTGGGTTTTGGAATCAAACATGTCCGCCACACTTAATTTCATGATCGTGGGAATTCTGGTTGCGAGTCTGGCTTTCTACGAACGGAGGCAAGCCAACCGAGCACAATCCTAAACCCGAAATCACTCGTTCAGGGAGGCTTCGATGTGGAAGGAGTTCCGTGACTTTGCCATGCGCGGCAACGTGGTCGATCTCGCAATTGGCGTGATCATCGGCGTTGCCTTCGGCAAGATCGTGGAGTCGCTTGTCGGCGACATCATCATGCCCATCATCGGCGCCATCAGTGGCGGCCTTGATTTCTCCAATTACTATATTCCCCTCTCTTCGAAGGTCGACGCCGCTTCTCTTGCCGACGCAAAGAAACAGGGGGCTGTGCTCGCCTGGGGCAATTTCCTGACAATCACGCTTAATTTTCTGATTGTCGCTTTCGTGATGTTTCTCATTGTCAAGGCGATGAATCAGCTCAAGCGCCGCGAAGCCGGAGACTCCGCGAAAGTCCCGCCCCTGACACGCCAGGAGGTGCTGCTGACCGAAATTCGCGATGCGCTCAGGAACAATCCTGCGACCTGAGCGATTGCAGCGTTCCTACGCATTGCCGTGAACCAGATTGATTGATGCGCGTTAGAAAGGATCCGCTGGCTGATGCGCGCATGAAATTCTCAAATCCGATTGCTGCTTTCATTGTCTTGCTTTTTGTTACGGCCGGCTTCGCACAGGAGACGCCTCCGCGAGGAAGTGCGACCGGGGAATCAATCTGCCTGATGGTCGAAGCAGCCGCGCTCGCGAATGGATTGCCGGCCGAGTTTTTTGCCCGCGTCATCTGGCAGGAAAGCAATTTCAAGCCGGAGACGGTGGGACCCGTCACCCGCAATGGCGACCGCGCCCAGGGCATCGCCCAGTTCATGCCGGCAACGGCCGCCGAGCGGCGATTGCTTGATCCGTTTGACCCGATTCAAGCCTTGCCGAAATCGGCGGAGTTTTTACGCGAACTGCTTACCCGATTTGGCAATCTTGGACTTGCGGCGGCGGCTTACAACGCCGGTCCCAAACGTATCCAGGACTGGCTTGATAAACGTGGAGCGGTGCCGCGCGAGACACGAAATTATGTCCAAGCAATCACGGGGCGGCCCATTGATGATTGGGCCGCCGCCGGCCGCGACAGTGCACGGCATCAATTCGAACGATCCTTGCCGACCTGTCGCGAAATGACGGCCACGCTCCGCCAAAAGCCAAACCCATTTATCGAACAATTGCAAAAGCGGGTAGAAACGGTGGCAGCAAGGCCGTGGGGCGTGCAATTGAGCGCCGGGTTTTCACGCAGCGGAGTTCTTGCCGCTTACGCCAATCTGGAGCGGCGTTATCGTAATCTTCTGGCGGACCGCGATCCGACCATTCTTGCGCGCAGGTTCCTTAGTCGCGGTAGTCATGCATTTTATCAGGTACGCGTCGGGGAGCCCACACGCGAAAGCGCCAACAAATTGTGCTCTGACCTTCGGAAAGCCGGAGGACCGTGCATGGTTTTGCGAAACCCGCTCCGCTCGGGTTGATTGTAACTGTGACGATGTGTCGTTTTTCTGTGGTGCGACGCTTGCTCCTCAACTAACATCACCCCAACCATTGATAAGACCGGCTCAGCCGGCAGGTCGAAGCGACGCGCACTTCAGTGCCGATGTACTTTGGCGATCAAAGGGAGGTTAACGATGAGGAAGGTATTTGGCCCCGTGATTGGGGTCGCGATGACGCTTGGGTTCACGGGCACCGGACCAGCCCTCGCACAACAATCCACAATCCGGATCGGCATTAATACTGCGATCCAGCTTCAGGTCGGTCGTGATACGATCGATGCCATCAAACAGGCGACTGAAGAAATCAACGCCCAGGGCGGCGTGCTTGGCCGCAAATTCGAAGTGGTCATCGCCGACGAAGGTGAAGCGGCGACCGAAGGGCCGAAGGTCGGCATTGCCGCGGTCAACAAACTGACCGGCGAAGATAAGGTCAACGTTCTGATCGGCGGCTATGATTCCGGCGTGACGCTCGGAGAGCTGCCGCATATCGTGCGCGCCAAGACCATTTTCCTCGGGATCGGGGCGGCCTCTCCGGCCATTCAGCAAAAAGTCAAAGACGATTACGAGCACTACAAATATATTTTCCGGGTCAATCCCATCAATTCGGCAAAGCAAGCCAAGGGGGTGATCGACTTTATCGCCGGCAACCTCAAGGGGCAGCTTGGCTATAAGAAGATCTCGATCATCGGTGAAAATGCCAAATGGGTGCAGGATATCGTTCCCGCATTGAAAAAGGGCGCACAAGAAGCGGGGCTCGAAGTCCCGATCGCGGAATTCTTCGACGTACAGACCGCTGACTTCTCGCCGATCTTCACCAAGGTCAAGGACAGCGGCTCGGAATATCTGCTCGTCATCCTGTCTCATGGCGCGTCTGACGTGTTCGTCAAGCAATGGTACGACGCCAAAGTGCCGTTGCCGATCGGCGGCATCGACGTGAAAAGCATGGATGCGAACTTCTTCGATCGCGTCGGCGGCAAGGCCATCGGCGAAGTCACGACCAACTACACACTGCGTGCTCCGCTCACCGAAAAGACCATTCCCTGGTGGGATAATTTCGTGAAGGCCTATCAGCGCGCACCTGTCTATACAGCCGGTGGCGCCTACGACGCGGTTTATATCTATGCGAACGCGGTCAAGGCCGCCGGCTCGACCGACACCGATGCCGTCATTAAGCAGTTAGAGAAGACGGACTATGTCGGCGTACGCGGCCGCGTGCAGTTTGACGAACTGCATGAGGTCAAAGACGGCCCCGGTTTCGTCAACCAGTTGTTCGTCCAGTGGCAGGACAAGGGCGAACGCAAAGTGGTCTGGCCGAAGGAAATCGCCAACGGCAAAATGATCAACCCGCCATGGATGCCACAGAAATAACGGGCTGACCGTGGTTCAGATCCTCGTCTATGGGGCAGTGATCAGCGCGATCTACGCGATGCTGGCGGTGGGCTTTACGCTCATCTTCGGTGTCGCGCGGATCCTCAACCTCGCGCACGGTTCGTTCTACGCGCTTGGCGCCTACACGGTTTATGCGCTGACGACGAATGCCAACGTTCCGCTCTGGCTCGCGGCCATTCTCACCGTGCTGCTTGTTGCGGCGTTCGGGGTTGGCGTCGAACGGGTGCTGGTGCGCCCGCTGCGGCGTTCGATGCTTGCCGTGCTGCTGATCACGCTCGCCGTTTCCTTGATGGTCGAGCAGGTGCTGCTGCTGACATTCGGTTCAGAAGCCCGCAACGTACCGTCGCTCGTTAGCGGCACCTATCATTTCGCCGGCGTCGATATCGGCGCGCAGCGCGTGCTCGCCCTGGTCGGCGGGGTCGTGATCCTGGTCGGATTGTGGCTCTTCATGCAGCACACGCGGCTTGGCTCGGCCATCCTCGCAATCTCGCAAGATGCCGAGGCCGCGCAGTACATGGGCATTCCCTCCGATCGCATCTATTCGATCGTGATGGGCTTGTCCGCTGGGATTGCGGCGGCGGCCGGTATTCTCGTCGCACCGTTTCAATCGGTTATTCCCAGCATGGGGCTGCTGCCGCTGGTCAAGGCATTCGCCATTGTTGTGGTCGGTGGGCTCGGCTCCATTCCCGGGAGCATCGTCGGAGCCCTGCTGCTCGGTTATTCGGAAACGATCATCGCATTCAAGGTTTCGATCGAGTGGTCGCAGATCGTCTCGGTCGCTGCTGTGCTTCTCACCCTGATCCTGCGTCCCGCAGGGTTCTTCGGAAAACGCGCTGCCTTTTGAACCGCATGATGATGTCTAGAATCGATTGGATCGGCGCACTGGCCGCGCTTTGCGGTCTCATCGCGGCACCCTTGCTGCTCGGCAGCACATACATCATCGGCATTCTGACAGTCGCCCTGTGCTTTGGCATGTGGGCCGCAAGTTGGGATTTCATGTCCGGGCTAACGGGGCGGGAGAATTTCGGCCATTCGCTGTTCATCGGCGCAGGCGCCTACACGGCCGGCTTTCTCAACGTCAATTTCGGAATCGTCCCCTGGTGGAGCCTCGTGGCCGCGCCGATTGTTGCGGTCATGTTCAGCCTGGTGATCGGGTTCCCGACCTTGCGGCTGAAAGGGCCCTACTTCGCGCTGGCGATGCTCTCGGCTGCCACCATGATGCAAAGCATCACGGTCATTTTCTCGACCTATACCGGCGGTCAGGATGGGCTCAATGGGCTTGACCCGATCCTCTATTCCCAACTGGACTATTATTATCTCGTGCTTGGTTTTCTGGTTGCTTCGGTTTGTTTGCTGAAGGTAATCGCGAATTCGTCGTGGGGCACGCTGCTGCGCGCCATTCGCGGCGACGAAGCAAGCTGCCAGGCGGCCGGCATCAACGTCACATTCTATAAGATCGCCTCGCTGATGATCAGCGCGGCAGTCGCAGGTCTCGGCGGCGCACTTTACGCGCACTATCAGCTCCAGGTCGGGCCTGACCTGTTTACCGTCATCCTGTCGATCAACATTATCATCATGGTCTATGTCGGCGGCATGGGCTCGATCTACGGCCCGGTGGGCGGTGCGATCCTGCTCAGCGTGTTGACCGAAGCGTTGCGGGGCTTAAGCGAGTATCGCCTCTGGGTCTATACGCTTGTTCTGATATTCATTCTGTTTTTCATGCCGAATGGCTTGATTGCACCGCTGTGGCGACGGCTGCGGAGCATCACGTCATGAATGCACTCCTGACCGTCGAAGGATTGAACAAACGGTTTGGCGGTCTGCACGCCGTGAAGGACGTGTCTTTCACCCTCAAGCCCGGCTCCTTTACTGGCGTGCTTGGACCGAATGGCGCCGGCAAAACCACCATGTTCAATCTGCTGACCGGCTTTATTCCCTTCGATACGGGAACGGTGCAGTTCGAAGGCCAATCGCTTGCGGGACTTGCGCCTTACCAGATCGTCAATCGCGGTGTGGCGCGCACCTTCCAGTTGGCGCGCCCATTCATTGGCATGAGTGTGCTGGAAAATGTCGAAGTGCCGTGCCTGGCCCCACGCGTGCGAGAGCTTGGAAAAACGCGCACCCGCGCACAGGCTTTGCTCGATCAGGTCGGCCTCGGCGATAAAGCAAACCTCCCCGTCGACGTGCTGCCCTATGGCGACCTGCGTCGCCTTGAAATCGCGCGTGCGCTTGCAACCAGACCAAAACTGCTGCTGCTTGATGAACCGTTTGCCGGACTCGGCAGCAGCGAAATCGAGCCGCTTGCCGATTTGATCCGTTCGCTTCATCGCAGCGAAGGCCTTACCATTCTGATTATCGAACACAAGCTGCGGGAATTCATGCAGCTTGTGCAGGAAGTCATCGCAATGGATTTCGGCGAAGTGGTGACGATCGGCGAGCCGGCGGTGATCGTGCGCCATCCGCGCGTAATCGACGCCTATATCGGCCGGATGGAAATCGACGAGCCCACGCCCCAAACCGTTGGAGCGAGCGTTGGCACTCCTTGAGATCAACAATCTGTTCGTTCACTACGGCAAAGCGCTCGCGCTTGAAGGTATTTCGCTGCGCGTCGAAAAGGGCGAGCTTGTCGGCGTGCTCGGTCCCAACGGCGCCGGCAAAACCACGCTGCTCAAGGCGATCTCACGAACGGTGCCTCCATCATCGGGTCATATCGAGCTCGCCGGTCAATCGCTCGACGGATTGCCCGCGCATAAAGTGGTCGGCCACGGCATTTGTCATTGCCCCGAGGGACGGCGATTGTTTCCCGAGCTCTCGGTTCTGAAAAATTTGATGCTCGGCGCTTATCTGCGCAACGACAAGGACGGCATCGAGGCAGATCTCGATGCCATCTTCAAATTGTTTCCGATCCTGCGCGAGCGCAGCAAGCAACAGGCAAGTACGCTGTCGGGCGGGCAACAGCAAATGCTTGCGATTGGCCGCGCGCTGATGGGAAGACCCTCGCTCCTGCTCCTCGATGAACCTTCGGTCGGGATTGCTCACCGCCTCAAGATTGAAATATTCGAAGCGATCCGTTCGATTCAACGAAGCGGCACGGCTGTGTTACTGGTCGAGCAGGATGCACGCGCTGCAATGGCCATTGCCGAACGCGTCTATGTGCTTGAGCATGGCCGATTTATCCGCGAAGGCGCGGCAAAAGCGCTTGCAAACGATGACGATATTCGGCGGGTCTATTTGGGGGTTTAAAGTCCCCTCTCCGCAATTTTTGGTCAGGCTTGCGCTGGTTAAATCAGGGAACTTCTCCTAGACCCTGGTGATTGTCCGGGTATGCCGAATTTCACGATTGAGCCTCCGCTGACGATTTCCGAAGATCCACCGATTGTGATCGGCTCGCTTGGCGAAGCGGCGGCGTTCGTGCGACAGGCCTTGTCACAGAATATCAATGGAGTGACGCCTGAACTTCTGCCGCGACTTGAGCGCGCGGCAACGCCGCAGCAAGCCGAAGAAGCCTTCATCATGTTCAAAGGGTGGCTCGAGGATAACGGGCTGATGGAGGATGAGGGAGAAGGCACTTAGGTCACATACCCGAGCAAAAATTGAGGTCACTGCACCTTCCAGCCGACAACCTCACCGCCTTCTAAAAGGACTCTTTTCCGATATCGATTCTTGCCCGTCTTTTCGTATTTCCAAGTTTCCTTCACACGGGTTTTATAGATATCTCGATCGACATCAGCCGGATCACCCCAGGAATCCTGCAATTGTTCGCTTGTCATATTTTGCCAAACCATCTTACGCATAATTCCATTTACAATGACCTCATCCTTATACTTTTCCATAAGCCGGCGTTTGCGCCGCCATCGCTTGAGATTATGAACCGCAATGAAAAACGTTATTCCGATCAATATCAAAGGGATGAAGTCCTGCATCGGAAATCCTACTAATTTGGCAATATTGATCTGATCAAACCAGATTATTAACGATGAGAACAGTGCCTTCCCACCGACACCAACAACAACGTGTTTGCGTTACTCCACCTTGATGTTCGCGGCCTTTATCAATGGCTACCAGCGATCCGCCTCCGACTACTGGAATGCGCGGAAGGTGTCGGGCGCGTGCCGCGAAACGCTGATTTCTGTATACCCAAGATCATTGAGCGCATCGCGCAAAGACGCAATGATTTTCATGATGATGTCTTGCGGGTTTCCAATTGCCCTGCGGTTAGCACCTTAACTAGCACCCGCAATTATCCCGGCAGTGGACTGAACCGAGCCGCAAGCTGGTATGTGCTCCCTGGATATGAAAGCACAACGTGGGTGATGACCCGTCCTGAATACCGGGTCTGCCGCTCGACAACGAGACAGGCCTCACCCTCGCCGATATCCAGATACTTGGCGATATCAGATGTTGCATTGACTGCACGGATTTGATGCTCGGCCTCGCTCCACGGCACCTTGTTGAGCAACCAGGTTCCAGGCGAGGTTTCTTTGAAATCGATCTTTGCCGCGGATGGAACTGCCTTGAGATTGATCAGACGATCTTCCGCGACAAGCGGCTTGTCGTCAGCGAAGTGAATGCATTTCAATGCAAGAACAGGTGTGGCCACCGGCACACCTAACCGCAGTGCATCTTGCCGGGTCGCCTTACGTTCGACCCGTGAGAGCAGCGTGACCCGATAGGCTTTGCCGGCCCGAACGATCTCTTCTTCGGTGTTTTGGATCTGCAGAAGATTTGTTTCAGTTTTGGGTTTGGCAACGAAGCTGCCAAATCGCCGCCGGCGCACGATCAGTCCGGACGCTGCCAAGGCGCTCAGCGCCTTGTTGACGGTCATGCGGGAGCAACGGTAGCGTTTCAATAACTGCGCTTCAGAAGGAACGCGCGCGCCGGGCGGCCAACTGCCGGAAACGATCGCACTTTCAAGTGCCTGGCGGATTTCCTGATATCGCGCCACTCTTCCCAGGCGTTCGGATACAGGCCTTCGATCAGACATCGGCCATCAATCTTGTGAGGACCGCACGATAGCGAGACGCAATCGTTTCGCGGCGAACGTGACGGCCTTCATCGACGACCTTTTCACCTCCAACCAGGACCGTCTTCACCGCGCGTTCCGACGCAAAAATCCAGCAATCGAGCCAACGACTGCTTTCGACAGACCCTAAGTTGATTTGTTCGGGATCAAGCACAACGATATCGGCTCGCCGTCCGACTTCGATTGCGCCGATTGGACGCGACAGCGCCTGTGCGCCGCCGGCGAGGACTTCGGCGGTGAGGCGTTCGCCCGTCGACTGGCCCGCGGCATCAGTCATGACATTGCGCGAGCGATAACGCAGGCGCTGGCTGTATTCGAGTTGCCGCAATTCGCCTACAGCATCGATTGCGACATTGGAATCGGACCCCACGCCAAAGCGACCGCGAGCCGCAAGGTATTCCGGTCCATTGAAGATGCCGTCGCCCAGAGAGGCTTCAGTTACCGGGCAAAGCCCCACGACAGCACCGGTTGCCGCGAGCTGACGCGTTTCCTCTTCGGTCATGTGAGTGGCATGGATCAAACACCAGCGCGGATCGAGCTTCATGTTCGCGAGCAGCCATTCGATCGGACGTCGGCCGGACCACGCAATACAATCATCAACCTCCCTGACTTGCTCGGCCGCATGGATATGAATGGGTCCGGTTTCCGCAGCTGTCACCACCAGCCGCAACGTTTCAGGCGTCACCGCACGCAACGAATGGGGAGCAATCCCGACGCACGCTGTCGGCAAATTTGCGGTGAGTTTTTTGGTGCGTTCAACAAGCGCGGCAAAACGCTCAGGATCATTTAGAAATCGACGCTGGCCTGCCGAGGGTGCCGTGCCGCCGAAGCCGCCATAGGCATAAAACACCGGAAGCAGCGTCAGTCCAATTCCCGTCTCGGTCGCGGCTGCGACAATCCGCGATCCCATTTCGGCCAGATCCGCATAAGGCACGCCATTGGGATCATGGTGGATATAATGAAACTCGCCGACGGCGGTAAATCCGCGTTCAAGCATTTCCATATAAGCGACAGCGGCAATCGCCTCGACATCCTCCGGCGTGAGACGGCCGACAAAGCGATACATCAGATCGCGCCAGGTCCAGAAACTGTCCTCGGTCGATCCGCGATGCTCCGCAAGCCCCGCCATTGCGCGCTGGAATGCATGGCTGTGAAGATTAGGAATACCCGGCAATGCGAAGCCGGATATCGCCGTGGCATCGCCGCGCGGCACGCCGGTTTCGATGTTCGAAATGAACCCGTTCTTGATTGACAGACGAACGTCGCGCGCCCAACCGCTCGGCAGGAACAGATGATCGAAAAACAGCGTTTGAATGCTGCCTTGCGAGGCATGATCGAGGTTCGCAGATTGTTGCGAGGGCATGGTAGCTGGGCTCCGTGTCTCTCCTTTTATGTATAGACAATTGGGGGGCGGTCGGCAATTATGTATATACAATTCAGCAACGAACGGTGACGCGGCCTTTACGCCGCGAGTTGATCATGCACTACGATAAACTCTGGCTTGATGCGCGGCTGGTAACCGTCAGGGCCGACCTGCCGGGGCTCGGCATTATTGAAAACGGTGCCATCGCCGCAAAAGACGGTCGCATTGTTTTTGCGGGGATTCAATCCGACCTGCCGAGCGGATGGAGCGCCGCCGAAATCATTCAATTGGACGGCCGCTGGGTAACGCCAGGCTTGATCGATTGCCACACGCATCTCGTTTACGGCGGCAACAGGGCGCACGAATTTGAGATGCGGCTTACGGGGGCGAGCTATGAAGACATTGCCCGTGCAGGCGGAGGGATCCTCTCCTCCGTCAAGGCGACACGATCTGCGAGCGAACAAGGCCTTGTCGCTGCGGCACTGCCGAGGCTCGATCGGCTGATTGCCGAAGGCGTAACAACTATCGAAATCAAATCGGGCTATGGCCTCTCTGAAGAAAGCGAAATCCGCACGCTGCGCGCGGCGCGCCGGTTGGGGCAGGAACGACCGATTGACGTCGTCACATCATTCCTTGGCGCGCACGCCATGCCGCCGGAATTCGACGACAAGGAAAAATATATCGACCAGGTGTGCGCGACGATTCCTGTGATCGCCCGTGCCTCGCTTGCCGATGCGGTCGACGCTTTTTGCGAAGGCATCGCCTTCTCGCCCGCACAAACAGCGCGCGTGTTTGCTGCCGCACGGGCCAGCGGCTTGCCCGTCAAACTGCACGCCGATCAATTATCGAATCTGCATGGGGCCCGTTTGGCGGCCGAACACAACGCGCTTTCGGCGGACCATCTGGAATATACCGATGAAGACGGCGTCGTCGCCATGGCGAAGTCCGGCACCACGGCCGTACTGCTTCCCGGCGCGTTTTATGTGCTGCGGGAAAAACAACTGCCGCCGATTGACGCCATGCGCCGGCATCATGTGCCGATTGCAATCGCCACCGATTCCAACCCCGGCACCTCTCCGGTGACGTCGCTGCTCCTGATGCTGAATATGGGCGCGACGCTGTTCCGCCTGACGGTCGATGAAGTCATCGCAGGCGTTACGCGCGAGGCCGCGCGCGCCCTTGGACGTTTGTCGGATGTTGGAACGTTGGAGGTCGGCAAGTGGTGCAATCTTGCCATTTGGGAGATCGAACGACCGGCTGAACTGGTCTATCGCATCGGATTTAATCCCTTGGTTCAGCGTGTTTGGAGGGGCTCATGAACTCGTGGCTTACAGTTCGTCGCGGTACCGCACCGCTGATTGTCTCGTTCCCTCACACCGGAACCGACATCCCGCGGAGCCTTGAAACACGTCTGGTCTCGCCATGGCTCGCCCGCAAAGATGCCGATTGGTGGATCGATACATTGTATGATTTCGCCGCAGATCTCGACGCAACCATCATTCATACGGCGGTCTCGCGCACGGTGATCGACGTCAACCGCGATCCATCGGGCAAAAGTCTTTATCCGGGCCAACAGACGACCGAGGTTTGCCCGACAACAACATTCGACGGCGAGCCGTTATATAAACAGGGGAACGAACTTGCTGCAGCCGAAATTGCCGAGCGGCGTGCGCAATATTTCGAGCCCTATCACGCGGCCATTGAGGCGGAGATCGCGCGGCTGCGCGCCTTCAACGAAAATGTTGTCCTCTATGATTGCCACTCCATTCGCTCGATTATTCCGCGCTTGTTTGAAGGAGAATTGCCGAATTTCAATATCGGCACCAATTCGGGAGCAAGCTGCAACCCGGCGCTCACGGCGGCTGTTGAAGCGGTGTGCGACGCGACCAAATTCTCACGCGTGACTAATGGCCGCTTCACCGGCGGATGGATTACACGCCGGCACGGCAATCCCAAAAATGGAGTGCATGCCATCCAAATGGAGCTTGCCTGCCGGGGCTACATGCATGAACCGCTCGGGCCAGTTACCCAAGAGCAATGGCCCTCACCCTATTCGGCGGACGATGCAAAACCGATGCGCGAAGCGCTGATCAAGATTTTACAGTCCTGTTTGAACTTCGCACGTCAATCGGCGTAATCGAGGATATCTATGACCCGTATCGATAATGATCGCGTGATCCGTGCCCCCCGCGGACCGGAGCTCTCGGCAAAGAGCTGGCTGACCGAAGCGCCGCTGCGGATGTTGATGAACAATCTCGATCCCGATGTCGCGGAAAAGCCGAGCGAACTCGTCGTGTATGGCGGGATTGGTCGCGCCGCGCGCAATTGGGAAAGCTTCGATCGGATTGTTGCAGCCTTGCGCGGGCTTGAGAGCGACGAAACGCTGATCGTGCAATCCGGTAAACCGGTTGCCGTCTTCCGCACCCATGCCGATGCACCGCGGGTGCTGATCGCCAATTCAAATCTGGTCCCGCATTGGGGCACGTGGGATCACTTCCACGAGCTCGATCGGAAAGGCCTGATGATGTACGGCCAGATGACGGCCGGTTCGTGGATCTATATCGGCTCGCAAGGTATCGTCCAGGGCACTTACGAGACATTTGCCGAAGTCGGCCGCAAGCACTATGGCGGCAGTCTTGCCGGGAAATGGATTTTGACGGCGGGGCTCGGCGGCATGGGCGGCGCGCAACCGCTTGCCGCGACGATGGCAGGCGCATCCTGCCTTGCAATTGAATGTCAGCCCAGCCGCATTGAGATGCGCCTGCGCACGGGCTATCTCGACATCGCAGCAAAAAATCTCGAAGACGCGCTCAACATCATCGAGCAGTCGTGCCGGGATAAGAAGCCGGTTTCCGTCGGCCTGCTTGGCAATGCGGCACAACTGTTTCCAGAACTGGTCCGCCGCGGCGTGCGCCCGGATGTCGTCACCGATCAAACCTCCGCGCACGACCCTCTCAATGGTTACTTGCCAAAAGGATGGAGCCTGGCCGATTGGGAACTCAAGCGCGCCAGCGATCCAAAAGCCGTTGAAACGGCTGCGCGCCGTTCCATGGTCGACCATGTCCGCGCAATGCTTGCTTTCCATCGCATGGGCATTCCCACGCTCGATTACGGCAACAACATCCGCCAAATGGCCAAAGAGGAAGGCCTCAAAGACGCGTTCGATTTTCCCGGTTTTGTCCCGGCGTATATCCGGCCGCTATTTTGCCGCGGCATCGGTCCGTTCCGCTGGGCCGCCCTCTCCGGTGATCCGGAAGATATCTTCAAGACCGATTCCAAGGTGAAGGAATTGCTGCCCGACAACAAACACCTGCACAATTGGCTCGACATGGCGCGCCAGCGCATCAAATTCCAAGGCCTGCCCGCACGCATTTGCTGGGTCGGTCTTGGAGATCGGCATCGCATTGGACTTGCGTTCAATGAGATGGTGGCTCGCGGAGAGTTGAAGGCGCCGGTCGTCATCGGTCGTGACCATCTCGATTCCGGAAGTGTCGCAAGTCCCAATCGCGAAACCGAGGCGATGAGGGATGGCTCCGACGCGGTCTCGGACTGGCCGCTGCTCAACGCGCTCATCAATTGCGCAAGCGGGGCGACCTGGGTTTCGCTGCATCACGGCGGCGGTGTCGGTATCGGCTATTCGCAACATGCCGGGATGGTCATCGTGGCGGATGGCACACCGGAAGCAGCCCGGCGCCTGGAACGCGTGCTCTGGAACGACCCGGCATCCGGGGTCGTGCGCCACGCCGATGCCGGGTACGAAACCGCCATGGAATGCGCCCAACATCATGGATTGAAACTGCCGAGCATGGGCTGACGTCATGCGGGTCCTGCGTTCAGCCGATTATCGTCGCATGCCGTGGAAAAACGGCGGCGGTGAAACGATCGAGATGGTGGCCTTTCCCGCTCATGCGTCGCTCGACGCCTTTGATTGGCGTTTGAGCATGGCGCATGTTGCGCAACCCGGTCCGTTCTCGCCGTTTCCCGGCATAGATCGCAGCCTCAGCATTATCGCCGGCGCAGGAATTGAACTTACGATCGAGAACGAAACTCCGATCACGCTTGATCGAACGAGTGCCCCGTTTCGGTTTGCGGGAGAGCGCCACGTTTTTTGCACGCTACGCGACGGTGCAACCGACGACCTCAATGTGATGACGCGAAGAGAGCGTGCCCGTCATCATGTGCAGCGCCATTGTTTGGCGCGCTCAACCGAACTGTCCTGGCAGGGCGATGTTGGTGTTGTCATCGCTATCGGCAATACAATCGACGTTGTAGCTGACGGGCACACGACAAAACTTGGCCCCACGGATGCAGTTCAGTTTGAACCCGGTGATGTTCGGAACTTCATTGCCACGCCGGAGATTCCGGCAGATCTTTTCCTGGTGGAAGTTTGGATGATCTAAGGTTTCATTAGTTTTCCGTCATCCTGAGGTGCTCGGCGAAGCCGAGCCTCGAAGGATGAACGGCCCGCGCCCTTCGAGGGCCGTGCTACGCACGGCCACCTCAGGACGACGGGCCGGATCCGCCGGACTAGCCGCTTGCTTCAGTCAAAAACTGCCTGAAAACCGATAGCGTGAGCCGGGGTGCCACAGCCCGACCACAGACGCCACCTGCCCGAATGACCAGGTACGGCGATTGAGCACAAGGCATGGCTCGTTTTTTTGCATCGTAAGCCGCGCAACCATTTCCGGATCGGGCATCACGGCTTCGATGCCGAATTCAACCCGTTCGATCGGCGCGATGCGAGTGAGATATTCATTCGGGGTCTGATCCGTGAAATTTTGCTCCAGATAATCCGGAAACAATTGCGGATTGACGTATCGATCCTCCACCTGGATCGCGGCATCATTCTCGTAATGAACGATGATGGAACGAAATAACTCATCGCAGCTACGTTCAAACAACGGCTGGACCGCTTCCTCCGGCTGAATTCGTTTGTGCTGGAGCACCTCTGCCCGATGCCGGTGTCCGCGCTCAGTGATTTCGTGGGCAAGACTGCGGATTTCCACCACTGTCGATTGATATTTGCGGAGCGCGACGAAAGTGCCTGTGCCTTGCACGCGGTGCAAAATCTGATCGGTCGTCAACTCGCGAAGCGCACGATTGATTGTCATTCGCGACAAGCCGAACTGGCTTGCCAGCTGGCTTTCCGAGGGAATCATCTCGCCTTCGACCCAGGCCCCCTCTCGGATCTGCTGCATCACGTAATCTTTGACGCGCGCATAAGGCGGCGCCTGGAGTACCGGTTGCGACAACGAAGCGCGAGCCAGTTTCGACTGGTGACGCATCAATGCGCTCCGCCCATGTAGGATTCAAGAACTTTGGGATCGTTACGCGCGTCTGCCGCGGTCCCCGTCCATGCAATCACCCCGGAATCAAACACGCATACATGGTCGGCAATTGACAGCACCCGCTCAAGGCTTTGTTCCACCATGACGATGGTGAGACCGGTACGCCGCAACTTGTCGAGAGCTTCGTAACAAATATCGATATTCTTCGGCATCAACCCGAGCGAAACCTCATCGATCAGCAGCATTTTCGGCTCCGCCATCATGGCGCGGCCGATGGACACCATCTGCTGTTCTCCGCCGGACAATGAACCGGCGCGATTGTGCAGTCGCTCCTTCAAGCGTGGAAACAAATCGAGCACCTTTTCCATGCTCGCGTTCGCGCGCGAAACTGGATGCTGATAGCCGCCGACAATCAGGTTTTCGCGCACCGTCAGGTCCGTGAACAGTCGACGGCCTTCGGGCGTCACAGCAATTCCCTTGGCGCAGCGAGCCATCGGCGAAGCCGCGGTAATGTCTTCACCGCCAAATCGCACTTCTCCACTTTTTACGCCGACATGCCCGGCAATCGCCATCAACGTCGATGTTTTACCGGCGCCGTTGGCTCCGAGAATGGCCAGAACCTCTCCCTGGCGAACAGCAAATGTGGCATCGCGCACAACGACGAGATCGCCATATCCGCAAGTAAGCTTGCGCACATCAAGCACGCACTGCC
Source organism: Xanthobacteraceae bacterium (assembly GCA_036262895.1). Taxonomy (GTDB): domain Bacteria; phylum Pseudomonadota; class Alphaproteobacteria; order Rhizobiales; family Xanthobacteraceae; genus AP-16. The sequence goes on along the minus strand of DATAIA010000780.1, from coordinate 13,760 downwards.
TCCTTTCCGATATAGGCAGCAACCACGTTGGGATCGACAAGCATTTCGCGGGTGGCGCCCTCGCCGATTTTTTTGCCGTTGTCGATAACAACGACGCGGGGGCAAACGCGCGCCACTTGACCCAGGTTGTGCTCGATCAAAACCATCGTGATGCCCGAAGCATTGAGGTCGCGGAACGTATCGGCAAGGCGCTGTGCCTCGATATGATTGAGGCCGGCAAGCGGTTCGTCGAGCAGCAGGATCCTTGGATCGGTCGCAAGCGCACGCGCGACCTCAAGGCGTTTGAGCGCGCCAAGCGGAAGAGCGCTGGGATGAGCATTTGCGTAAGCCGCAATCCCCGTAAGCTCCAGCAAATCGCGCGCGCGTGATGATTCGCTGCGACGCGAACTGGAAGCAAATGCCCGGAACACACTGCCGGTTTTGTGATGACCGGCCGCAAGCGCCACATTTTCCAACACGGTCATGGAGCGAAACGGACGAACGATCTGATGCGTCAGTGCGATGCCTTTGCGCGCTCGCTCATCGACTCCAAGATGAGTCACATCCCGTTCTTGCAGGATGACGCGGCCTTGAGTCGGTCGCACAACGCCGATGATGGTCCGCAACAGCGTTGTTTTGCCGGCGCCGTTCGGACCGATCAGTCCCAGTAGCTCGCCCTGTTTGAGCGTAAAATCGACCCCCGCGAGCGCGGTGATGCCGCCGAATTGCACGACGATCGATTCAAGTGTCAGGACGCTTTCCATCGCCGCCCCCGCACTCTTGCCCATAACGGGGGCCATCGCTTGACGAGATCGGCAAGGCCGCCGGGAACGAACCGCATCACTAACAGTAAAAGAAGGCCATAGATAAAAATCTTGTAGTCATTGATCACGCGAATGAACTCGGGCAGCAAAGTCAGCGCAATGGCTGCGAACATGACGCCCCAAACCGAGCCGAGACCTCCGAGAATGACCATTGCCAGAATGCTGATGGAGACCCCGAATCCAAACGCACCGGGAACCAGAAATCGGGTGAAGTAGGCATATGTCGCCCCCGCGACACCGGCCAGAAATGTTCCAATGATAAAAGCCGCAAGCTTGTACGCGGCCGCATTGATGCCGATCGTACGGCTTGTGTCTTCGTCGTCGGCGACGGCCACAAAAGCGAATCCAAGCCAGCTACGCTTGATATAGGCTGTGAGCAGCGCCACCAGGCAAACCAGCGTGACGCACAGAACGACAAATCCCCATTCGCCGAGCCCATGATCGGGAATGTTCGACAATCCCATTTCCGCGCCGAGCCAATTCTGCTTGCGCACGAAGCCAACAAACACAAATCCAACACCCATGGTGGTGATCGCCAGGAAGTCGGCGCGCACACGCAGCGAGGCAAGGCCAACAAGCAAGCCGAGCAAGCTTGTAGCCACGCCTGCAGCCGTCATCGAGACAAAAATAGAAGCGCCGGACCCGGCCAGCAGCGCCGCCACATAGGCGCCAGTGCCAAAGAATGCCGCGTGACCGAGCGAAACCTGGCCGCACAAACCGGTGATGATGTTCAGGCTTAATGCCAGGAGGACATTAATCGACACGATCGCGATCAACGAAAGTTCGTAAGTGCCCATGATCATCTCGCCCCGAACAGGCCTTGCGGACGAAACATCAACACGGCAATCAAAAAGATGAAGGCGATGGCATCGCGATCGAGATACGCGCCCGTATAAATCGTGCCGAACGCCTCGATCACGCCCAGCATCAACGCCGCCAGCAGAGTACCGCCGACATTGCCGAGCCCTCCAAGCACAATGATCGCCAGCGACTTGTAGCTTGGAACGCTGCCCATGGTCGGTTCGACGAGATTATTGAGGACCGAGACCAGGGAGCCAGCCGCGGCGGCAAAAACCGAGGCCATGAAAAAAATTCCATATCGAACCTTGATGGTGTCGACACCAAACGAACGCGCCATGGCCGCGTCCGTCACCGTAGCGCGCCAAGCAATGCCGAGGCGCGTCTGATTCATGAGCCAGGTGAGAAAAGCCAGAAGAACGACAGCACCGACCAGCATTGCGAGATCCGCCGCTGCCATGCTGACCGGACCGAGGGAAAGCCGCTCGGTCAGCCAGGCCGACGAAAACGAGTTGCCATACGGCCCAAAGAGAATCCGGTAGCCCTCCTCCATGCAGATGAAGAGGCCGATCGATGCAATCAGGGCAACATAAGGCGGTTGCCGCAGCAACGGCTCATAAAGAAGCCGGTAAATCACCATTCCGGCGATGCCGACCACAAGCATCGATACCGCCGCACCGAGAACGAGACTGCCGGTCGCGTTGGTTAGAACAACCGTGACGTAGGCGCCGAGCGTGAAGAGGCCGGCATGCGCCACGTGCAGAATGCGCAGGAGCCCGTAGATCAAGGTCAAGCCAACGGCAACAATGGCGTACATGCTGCCGTTGACGAGACCTTGGAGAGCCAGTTCGACGTAGAGCATATCGCTTTATCCGCGCCGCTCTCTCCTACAATCGGGCATCTTATTTCTCGGGCGGTGCAAGGAACTGGAGATCGTCAATCACCGCATAGTGATGGAAGTTGCCGTCCTTGATCGTCTGCACCTGAACCGCCTTCTTCACTTCACCAAGGCCATTGAACGACAGCTTCCCAAGTGCGGTGTCGAAAGTGTTGCCGCGGATCGTATCGCGGATCGATTTGCCGTCCTGGCTTGCTGCCTTCCGCAATCCTTCAATGGCAACCGTCATGGCGCTGTAGCCGGAGGCTGCAACCATGTCGACGCGGTCATTGAAGGCCTTCTCATAATTGTCGATGAAGGTCCGGGTTGCCGGAGACTTGGAATCGCGATCGAGCGAGGTTGTGACAATCACGCCTTCGGATGCTTTTCCGGCAATCTCGACGAAGCGCTGGCTGTCATATCCCTCCTGGCCGATGATTTCGGCAGTCACACCCGCGGCTCGCAATTGAGCGACCAGCGGACCGGCATTGAAGAAATAGCCGGGAGCATAAATGACATCCGGGTTATCCGCCTTGATCTGCGTGACCAACGGGCCGAACTGACGATCAGGCATGGCAAAGTTGCGCTCGGCAACAATCTCCAGACCAAACTTTGGCGCGGCTTCCTTGAAGCCGGCAGAGAGCGCCTGCCCAAAATCGTTGTTGACCGCAACGATCTCGACTTTTTTCTTTTTGAGCGTTTCGGCAATCAGCTTGGCGCCGGCGCGACCCTGCACTTCACCCATCATGCCGGTGCGAAATACGAAATCGCCCGCCCGGGTAATATCAGGATGGATCGCATAGGCGGAGATGTAAGGCATTCCGGCGCGCTGAAACACCGCGGCCGCCGCGCGGGTCGGACCCGAATAGCTGCCCGACACCACCATGATGACTTTGTCCTGGCCAATCAGTTTGTTGGCAACCGGAATGGCGTTCTCCGGCTTACCTTCATCATCATACGTTATGAGTTCGATTTTCTTTCCTTTGACCCCGCCGGCGGCGTTGGCCTGCTGAACCGCAAGCTCCGCACCCTGGCGCGCGGACTTTCCATCCGCTGCAGCAAATCCGGTGAAGGGACCATGAAAACCGATTTTGATCGCATCTTGCGCGCCCGCCGGCGTGCCCAGGAGGGCGATCGACAAAAACGCCCCGGCGAGAGTGATCGGGTAACGCATTGAAGCTCTCCGTTCAGTTGTATAGACATGCCTAGACTAGACGGCTTTTAGGCCCAGTCAACATCGCTCGAACTTATAAGTGATGGGTGAAGCATGATCAGATGCATCGATGGGTCTGATCGGCCGAACAGGGACAGACTTATGACTGTTTTGCGCTGGGATGAGCGAGCCCGCCCGAAGCCGCCTTGATCCGAGCTTGGGCGTTACGCGCTCCCAGCAAACGCCAGGGCGCGCGTACCTCGCGGCGTTTCGTCGAATTTTGCTTTGTACGATTTGCTGAAGTGCGAGAGATCGTTAAAGCCGCAGCGAAAGGCGATCTCGGTAATTGACAGCGAGCGGCTTGCTGTCTCACACAGCACGCGGCGACATTCCTCCAGGCGGGAATCAAGCAACCATCGCGCGAAACTGTATTGGGCTCCCTCGAACCGCAAATGCAGCGTGCGGACCGAAATGCGAAAATGTTCGGCGACGCGGCGCGGCGAGAGTTCGGGATCGCCCAGATGTTCCCGGCAATAAGCGATGATGGCTTGAAGCTGAATATCAGTTTGGATCTTTTCTCCAGTCAATTCCGGAGCGGTCGCAGCTGCAAGCAAATTGCAGAGATTATCGGCGAGTAATTGTGCCTGCTCGGTTTTGAGAGGTTCTTCTCCCGCGAGCTGGCGAATGTGCCCGCGAGCCAGCATGGAAAACGCAGACGCGACCGGAACCTTGCAAATTCCGTTGCGCCGGATCCAGGGCGCACGCAGATCAAGTGTGTAACGTGGTACAAGGGCAAGAATCCGCCTGACCGGTTGAGGGAACCTTGTCCGGAACGGCTGCGTCCCATCCACAATTGTAATTTCGCCGGGATCCAGCCAAAGTTCGCGGCCGGCTTGCGCCAATTCGCTGCGGCCAGATCTCTGATAACCAATCAAATATTGATCCTCGCCAGCGCAATCGACATGCCGTTGCTCCCGGATGATGCTGTGGGCTGTCGAGCTAAATGACGCAAACCGCAAAGCGCCGAAGCTGCGGCCGGAAATGCTGGCGTGAAAATCCTCTCCCGGCTCTTCGGGCGTTACATTCAACACCGTTTGGCAAACCGCCTCGCGCCAAAACGCGATGCGTTCACGGGGTTTAATCTCGTCGGTCGACCAAACAGCGGCGGGCAAGGGTTGCCTCCTCTGAGGATGACAAATCTTACACGTCTTTGCGCTCTGAGCAAAATCATCTTGCGCCATCGCCCAAGCATGAATTCCGCACGAAATGTAGAATCCTGGCGAAATGAGGTCTGTCATGCGAACCCATTTTTCGCCTTCTCAAGTATTGGCTCCTGAGATCGCCGGATTCACGGACATCATCCGGAACGGCGTTCATAGCGGTTTCTACACCAATACGTCTCCGACGGATATGTTAACGCCAGATGAATCGGATGCGCAGGTCGTTGCGAGCAGCGCCGCTGTGCATGGCATCCCGCTTTATCCCATCAGCATCGGCCACGAATAACGAAAGGGCCCCAGCTATGCTTTCAGCGATCTTTCATGTTCGCCTCCGGCATAAGGTGGCCACGATCGGCGCACTTGGCATTTTTGGCGTTGCCCTCGTCGGCGGCATTTATCTGATCGGCGCTGCATCACAAGAACGCTATCGTGTTATGGCTGTACAGGCGCGAATGATTTCCGATTCCATGGCCAGGATCGGGACGGGTCTGCTTAAAGCGCGCCGCGCCGAAAAAGATTTCCTGCTACGCGCCGACGAACGATACATCACGCGACACAGTGAATTGGCAAAGGCGATTGCCGGTCAACTCGAGACGCTCCAGCAGAAAACTGGCAGCGCAGATTTGCCCGATCTCTCAAAGAAAATTGACGAGATCCGCGCCGGTTTCGGCGAATATCTCAAACATTTTACCGCGATGTCAGATGCAAGACATAAACTCGGCCTCAATGAAGATTCAGGGCTGGAGGGAGCGCTACGGAATTCGGTTCATGATATCGAGTCGGAACTTAGTAAATTCGACGAGCCTCGGCTTGTAACCACGATGCTGATGATGCGCAGGCACGAAAAAGATTTCATGCTGCGCCGAAATTCCAAGTATGGCGACGATATAAAAAAGCGGGCCAATGAATTCGCCGCGGAACTCCGGGGATCATCGCTTCCCGCCGGGGCAAAAGACGATATTGCGAAAAAGCTAGCCACCTATCAGAAAGATTTCTTTGCATGGTTTGACACGGCAAAAATTATCGACGCCGAACAACACGCGACTTCGGATGCTTTTGCGACAATCGAACCAATCATCGAAGCCCTCGAACAAGGCGTGGAAAAAATTCTTCGCGGGGCTGAGGCCAACGACGATGTGATACGCGCCAACACCAAGCTGGAAATCGAGATAGCAATTCTTGCGGTTATCATTGCCGTCGGAGCTCTAGGTTTCTTCATTGGCCGTGCGATTTCGCATCCCCTTTCAGCCATGACCTCCGCCATGAGCAACCTTGCAGCAGGAGATCTCGACGTCGTCGTGCCCGGCATTGGACGCAAGGACGAAATCGGCGAGATGGCTGCTGCGGTAGAGACCTTCAAAGTCAACGCTTCTGAAAAAATTCGCATGGAGGCGGAACAGGAAGGAATAAAGGCGCGGGCTGCCGCAGAACGCAAAGCCGAGATGGCCAAACTTGCCGACACATTCGAAGCCGCCGTCGGCCACATCGTCGAAACGGTCGCAAGCGCCTCAACCGAACTGGAAGCCGCGGCATCAACCCTCACCCGCACCGCCGAAAACACCGAACACTTGTCCGGAATGGTGGCCAGCGCCTCGAACGAGGCCTCGACCAACGTGCAAACCGTTGCCGCGGCAACAGAAGAACTTGATTCCTCGGTCCGAGAGATCGCGCGCCAGGTGCAGGAATCCAATAGTGTCGCCCGCCAGGCTGTGGCAGACGCGGAAAAAACCGACGTTCGCATCGGCGAGTTATCGCAAGCCGCAAGCCGTATCGGCGATGTGGTCAAACTGATCACGGCTATTGCGGAGCAAACCAACCTGCTGGCACTCAATGCTACAATCGAGGCGGCCCGCGCCGGAGATGCCGGCCGAGGTTTTGCCGTGGTTGCGCAGGAGGTTAAAGCGCTGGCCACGCAGACCGCGAAAGCCACCGATGAGATCGGGACTCAGATCGCGCAAATGCAAATAGCGACCGAAGAGTCTGTCTCGGCAATCAAGCAGATCGGCTCAACAATCGGCCGCATCTTCGAAATAACCGGGGTCATTGCGGCGGCTATCGAAGAGCAAGGAGCCGTTACCACGGAAATCTCCAGCAATATCCAGCAGGCGGCAAAAGGCACATCTGATGTCGCCGGCAATATCGCCGAGGTAAACCAAGGCGCAACCGAAACCGGCACCGCCTCCGCGCAAGTCCTCAGCTCGGCACAAGCACTTGCCAGTGAAAATACCCGGCTGAAAATGGAAGTCGAAAAATTCCTGGAAACAGTGCGCGCAGCGTAAGCCAATATCGAAGCTGCACGTCTTTGCGCTCTGGACAAAATCGCCCTGCGCTATAGCCCAAGCAGGATTTCGGCACGCACCGTAGACTTCCGGCAATATGAGGTCTGCAATGCGAACTCAGTTGCCGTCGTCTGAACTGAAAAGTCCTGGGACCGCTGAAGCCGAAGGCATCATCCAAAGCTGTGTCCATTACGGATTCTGCACCAACACGTGTCCGACATATGTGTTGACACGAGACGAAAATGAATCCCCGCGGGGACGCATTGAACTCATCCGCAAGATGCTGGAAAACGGAAGCGGCCCCGACGAAAAAACCGTTGCTCACCTCGACAGTTGCCTTTCATGCCTCTCATGCATGTCGACCTGCGCGGTGAAGGTTGACTATGCACATCTGATCGATTGGGCGCGCGCCCACATTGAGAATCATTATCGCCGCCCGCTTCGAGAGCGGGCTCTACGCGCCTTGCTCGCCCATATGTTGCCGCGCCCCGATCTTTTTCTACAGATATTGGGAGCCATCCGGCTCGCCAAACCGCTGCGGAGACTCTTTCCACGCCGGCTCCGCACCATGATGGCGCTGATCCCCGATCGAATTGCACCAGATTTATTGTCGCCGACAACACTGCCGGCCCAAGGGCCCAGGCGATGGCGCGTGGCCTTGCTCGCCGGCTGCGTTCAACAAGCGCTCAATGGTGACATCAATGCAGCGACGATCAACCTGCTGCGCCGACATGGCTGCGAAGTGGTTATTGCGCCCGGCGCGGGCTGCTGCGGTTCGCTGAGCTTGCATATGGGGCGTGAAGACGTAGCGCGGCGTTTCGCGCAGGCCAACGTTGCCGCGTGGATTGCGGAGCGCGAAATTGGTTTGGACGCCATCATCGTCAACGCGTCGGGATGCGGCACCACCATCAAGGATTACGGCCACCTGCTCTGCGACTACGATGCTCAAAAAATTGCCGGACTGACGCAGGACATCTGCGAGTTTCTGTTAACTATCGGCCTTCAGCAGCCAATCAAAGAACGCTCCTATCGCGTCGCTTATCATGATCCATGCTCGATGCAGCATGGCCAAAGCGTGGTGGAACAGCCGCGCAGATTGCTCAGAGCGGCAGGATACGAAGTCCTGGATGTTCCTGAGCGGCATTTCTGTTGCGGTTCGGCGGGCACTTACAATCTGCTGCAGCCGGAAACGGCGCACCAGCTCGGCGTTCGCAAAGCGCGGCATATCACCAGCACCGATCCCGACATCGTCGCGACAGGAAACGTCGGCTGCATGATGCAACTCCAACATCATCTCGGCTCTCCCGTGGTCCATACCGTGGAATTGCTTGATTGGGCGACTGGCGGTCCGCGGCCGGCGGCACTTGCGGGAATAGTTTTGCGCGAACCGGCATTGAGACAAGCAATGCAAAATACACCGACGGCAAATGGTTTCTGGTGAGAATAACGTGAGCATACGCCAATGAGCACCTTGTACGACGCTTTCTTTGACGACGTTGCATCCAAGCTTGGGGCGAATGTCATCAACTGCCGAGAGGAAACTCTGGTTCGTTATGGAGAAAACACCATGCCGGGCGGTGATCGACGTCCGGCCGGCGTAATCTATCCCGCATCGACTTTGGATGTGCAGGCTGTCGTCATCAGCGCAAACCTGCATGGCGTCCCGCTTTATCCCCTCAGCACCGGTAACAATATCGGCCTTGGTAGCCGCTCCGCCCCCGCCGCTGGCCAAGTCATCATCGATCTCGGCCATAAGATGAATCGCATTCTCGAGATCGATGATCGCCTCGCCTATGCGGTCGTTGAGCCAGGCGTAACATATCAAGCGATGTATGATGAATTGGTCCGGCGCGGAAACCACTTCATGATCGATGTAACATCAGGGCCGCCGCAAGGCGGCATCATCGGCAATGCGCTTGATAAAGGAGCCGGCTATACACCGTATTCCGATCATTTCGGGTTTTCGTGCGGCATGGAAGTCGTGCTGGGAAACGGGACGTTGCTGCGTACGGGAGATGGGTCGCTCGATCATAAAACATTGGTGAACTGGCACACGTCCAAATATAGTTTCGGCCCCATTCTCGACGGCCTGTTCGCGCAATCTAATTTCGGTATCGTCACGCGCATGGGCGTATGGCTGATGCCACGGCCGCCCGTGGTCCAGTCTTTTCATTTCACGTTTCCCGATGAAGACGATCTCGAAGACATCATCGAATTGTGCCGGCCGCTGAAACTCTCGAATTTCGTGCCGACCTTGTTTCGCGTGGCGAACGAGCTTTATCTTACCGCTTCGGAGGGTGAGAGCGCGGAAGCGCATAGCGGACGCTCCTTATCTTTTTCCGCGCGCAAAGCCCTGCAGGAGAAATTCGGCATCGGCGCATGGACGGTGTCCGGCGCATTTTATGGCGCGAGCCAAGCTGCGATTGCGCCACTGCTTGGCCGCATCCGCGAGCATTTCGGTAAATCGGGAAAGGCCCGTTACATCGGCGAGCACGAGGCGCAATCGATCCCTGCCTTGCAGGTTGCGATCAACGCATTTTCCGGCAAGCCGAGCCTCGGCGAACTGGGCCTGCTGAAGTGGCGACCGGGCGGCGGCAATATCTGGTTCACGCCAGGGACGCCTATGGATGGAAAAATCGCCAATGACTTCCAAAAATTATGTCGGCAAATCTATGAGGATTACGGATTTGACTACACCGTCATGAACGTCTGTGGCCCGCGCTTTGCACGCGGATTGCACGTGATCACTTTCAATAAAGAGGATGAAGACGAACGCAACCGCGCCGATGCTTGTTATCGTGCCATGGCGTCAGAAGTCGCCAAGCGGGGCGTCTTCGTTGGCCGCGCACCGCTCGACTATCATGACATGCATCTGGCGCAAACGATGCCGGGGTTCCGGCAAGCCTGCTCGGCCGTCAAATATGCGCTTGACCCCAAAGGCATCATTGCACCGGGACGATATGGGATTCATTGAGATTGCTCTCCCCGCTCGTGGCAGGGCAATCGCATTTGATTTCCTCATGTTTCGAGACGGGCACATCACGCAAGTCAGGTAAGTTGATTTGCGCGTGCCTCCTCAACACGAGGAAATCCATAGAATACTGCCTTTCTTTTCCCTCCCCCGCAAAGCGCCCCCTTGCGGGGAAGGTCGGCGCCGAGCGTAGCGAGGCGACGGGGTGGGGTTGTTCTTAAAAGACACCCCACCCAGCTCGCTAATGGAGGGATTGAGACTCTTTCAACTCGCGACTGCGATCCGCGCATCCCGACTTGAGATCAGGGATAATGTGTGCCGCGCAATCATCAATTCCTCGTCGGTCGGGACAACCAGCAGAGCAACTCGGCTTTCCGGCCGCGATATCATTTGCTTCCGCGCAAGATTCGCATCGGGATCGATTTCAGCGCCAAGCCACGAAAGCTTTTCCGCGATACGCGCGCGGATCTGTGGCGCATTTTCGCCAATGCCCGCCGTGAACACGAATGCATCAATGCCGCCGAGTGCAGCCGCAAGCATTCCAGCATGAAGGCCGATACGATAAACGAAATAGTCGACAGCAAGCCTTGCTCCGATTTCGCTGCTTGTCTGAAGCTCGCGCATATCGTTGCTGATTCCCGAAAGGCCCTTGAGACCGCTTTCGCGATAGAGCAAGTCCTGTACCGCCGAAGGCGTCATGCCTTTTTCCATGATCAGATAAAGCAATACGCCGGGATCGATCTGTCCTGGCCGCGTTCCCATCGGCAGGCCGTCGAGTGCGGTAAAGCCCATCGTGCTTTCGATGCTTCGGCCGCCGGCCAACGCGCACATTGACGCGCCGCTGCCGAGATGAGCAACGACAACACGGCCATTGGCTATTGCCGGCGCCGTCTCGCGCAGCCGTTCCGCGACATATTCATATGAAAGCCCGTGGAATCCATAACGGCGCACGCCATCGGCATAGAGAGCGGCAGGAATGGCAAAGTGATCGGCAACGGCATTGTGACCGCGATGGAATGCCGTATCGAAACACGCCACCTGTGGCAGATCAGGAAAGCGGGCAAGAAGCGACCGGATAGGCGCCAGATTGTTCGGCTGGTGCAGCGGAGCCAACGAAACATACCGTGCAAGATTTTCCAGGACCGCACCATCGACCAAAACCGGTCGATCGTATCGCGGCCCTCCGTGCACAACACGGTGTCCAACCGCACTGGGCTGGATTTTTTGCTGATCGCGCAACCACGCGCCTGCCACGGCAAGCGCGGAGGCCACGTCGGCAACATCTTCAACATTATAGGCTTGGTCGATAAGCGGCTGTTTGTCCACGGTTTCGGCCCGCAATCGCGGGTGCGTGCCGATCCCGTCCATTTGCCCTTTCATCAACCGTCTGAGCCCGCTCACGCCATTAGCGGCAAACACTTGAAACTTGACGCTTGAGGAGCCTGCGTTGACGACAAGAATCGTATCCATGGCGATTATGCCGCCGGTAATGCTGCAACGCGCCGGCGCGCCTCCGCAAAGAGAACAGCAACAGCACAGGAAGCCATACGACTGCGCACGGAATCCGCACGCGATGTCAGGATAATCGGAACTCGCGCGCCCAGGACAATCCCCGCCGCATCCGCCCGAGCAAGGAAGGTGAGATTTTTGGCCAGCATGTTCCCCGCTTCAAGGTCCGGCACGACGAGAATCTGAGCGCGACCTGCAACCGAGGATTCGATGCCCTTTATTCTTGCCGCCTCGGGATCAATCGCATTGTCGAATGCAAGCGGCCCGTCAAGAATGCCGCCGGTGATCTGGCCGCGATCAGACATTTTACAAAGTGCGGCCGCTTCGATCGTAGAGGGAATCTTGGGTGTGACCGTTTCCACCGCCGAAAGAATGGCGACCCGCGGCGTGCCCAAACCCACTTGCGTAAAGAGATCGATGGCATTTTGGATAATGTCTCGTTTGACCTCCAAATCAGGGAAAATATTGATAGCGGCGTCGGTGATAAAAAGCGTTTCGGGATGGTTCGGCACATCCATGATAAAGACATGGCTGATCCGCCGGGCGGTGCGTAAACCGGTTTTGCTGGACGTCACTTCCCGCATCAGCTCATCGGTATGCAAGCTGCCCTTCATCAGCAGCTCACCTTTTGACTCGTGAACGAGCGCAACGGCCTTAGCCGCGGCAGCGTCGCTGTGCGGCACATCGACCAATTCAAACTTGCTGATATCCATTCCATATTCACGCGCGACTGCGCGGATTTTTGCCGCGGGTCCGACAAGGATGGGGATGATAATCCCGGCCTCGGCCGCATCGACGGCACCTCGAAGCGAGGTTTCATCGCAAGGATGCACCACAAGGGTCTTTGCCGGCGGCACGCTCTTAGCCCTGGCAATCAAGCGATCATATTTCGAGGTTCCAGACTGACTGCCGGTGCCTACGCTCCGGATTGCGCTGACCTCAATTCCTCGCTCCGAGGACATAACGCGACTCCATTAGTCTGCCCCGGCAACCGTGCGGAAAGCCATTTTCACGATGCTTTCACTTGCGTGCGGTTGGGCTCCACCACCCGGAATTTTTGACGGTTCGCGGTTCTTGAATTTTTGCGGCCTGCCTGTCTGTCGTGCCTTTCCTGCCTTTTGCCGACATCAAACAGGTTTGAAATTTCGTTCAATCGCCTTCTGTCCTCGGCTGAGAGATCTCCGCGAGACCTCATGACTTCATGGATCAGATCAAGCGCCTTCTGGCGGACTTCCGGATCTGCCGGCAACATCGCGGGGATGGCCTCAAGCGCCGCCTTGGAATCAATCAGCAACATAAAGAATTGCTCGCGCAGAAGTGTCTTGAATGCAGACAGCGGTAAATCGCTCTCCTCCTCACGAATACGTCGCACCGTCTCAAATCCACGCTCATCGATTGCAGCGCGCGCCATGCCTGCATAAAGCAGCGAGCGAACGATCGCCTCGCGCAACCCGCCCAGAGGGATGCGAGACTTGAGTTCGGCAATCCGCTTTTCCAGGAGTTCCCGGTACAATGGGCTTCTTGCCGATTTGCGAAGCGGAGTTATTCTTTCCGGATCGATGCCGACCGCCGCCTGAAGCGTGCGCGAACCATACACGCCCAAGAATATCCGCTCAGCCAATATCTCATTCCAAACCCGCCAAGCATCCAGCACTTGGATGATCTGACGCGAAGCGGCCTCCTGCATTGCCAGGAATGGATTGTCATTCGCGACAGGCTGGCGCCGCTCCCGCACCTCCTCCGCGAGCCGGCCGACGCTCGCCATGAGCGGATTGGCATCTGAGAGCATTTCGTATTGCAACCGCAGAGGATGCAGTTGGTGCATCCAGTTCGATAGCGGCGTATTCACAAAGGCTCGCACGAACGGCTGGACGAAGGTGCGATACATCGCGAGATTGCTATCCGAAACGCGAGCGGCTGTTGCAAACCGTCGCTCGTCCGTAGCATCGCTTCCGACCAGTGCGCGAATATCGTCCAGCGTTCTCATTTCGCACCGCATCACCCAATGGCCGGTGGCGAGCTCGGGATTGCTGGTGTCAGCATCTTTGCTTTCAAACACCGCTTCATAAAGGCCGGGAGGCAATGTGTCGATCAAATCGATGTTGCTGGAAAATTCGCTGTGCTCCTTTTTGGCAACGCCGCCCGAAACA
>DATAIA010000779.1:0-3180 GCA_036262895.1 Xanthobacteraceae bacterium | reverse complement strand
TTCCGTCCTGCAGGGATCCCTCACGATCTCCCTGGCCGGACTGTACTTGCTGGTCGTCGGATTGTTTGCGAAATTGAGCACCTTTTGGGGAGGCGACTCTGCTTTTACCCTCAAGGCCTTCATCGTGTTAGTGTCGCTGGTTGGTCTGGCGGTGTTACTCCAGTCCGACCGGGTGCAATTGCGAGTAAGGCACTTCCTTATCCGCAATTTTCAGCGCCCGCTCTACGATTATCGCGCAATCTGGCGCAAGTTCACGCAAGCCACGAATGGGTGCGTCGAGCAAACCGAGCTATGCCGGGCCATCGTGCACATCACGGCTGACATTTTTCAGGCGTTGGCCGTCAGCCTCTGGCTGGTGAACGAGCAGCGCAGCTCATTTACGCTTGCCGCTTCGACTGCTTCGTCGCCCACCGGGACGGCGAATCACGCCCCCTCGCCGTCCGAGGTACACGAAGTTGTCAGCCATTTCGAGCATCGGCCCGAGCCGGTGGATATCGAAACCCGGGATAGTGCCTGGGCCACAACCCTTCGCCACTGGCATCCGAGCGATTTCCCGAACGGAGGCCATCGCGTGTGCGTTCCACTGCTGCGCCAAAACCAGCTCATCGGCCTCATTATTATGGGGGATCGCGTAAAAGGAGTGTCGTTTCCACTCCAGGACTTCGATCTCCTCAAGTGCATCGCGGATCAGGCCGCTGCCAAGCTGCTTAACCTGCAATTATCGCGACGGCTGGTGCAAACCAAGGAAGTCGAGGCCTTCCAAACCATGGCGACCTTCCTGGTGCACGATCTCAAGAATGCGGCCTCAACGCTAAATTTGATGCTCCAAAACATGCCGGTACATTTTAGCGATCCAGCATTCCGCGAGGACGCGCTGCGTGGCATGGGCAAAACGGTCAACCACATCAACGGACTGATCGCCCGGCTGGGCCAATTTCGAAATCAATTGGTGCTTCAGCCCACGCCGCACGATTTGAACGAAATCGTGCAGACGACGCTCGCCGACTTTCCGACGTCCCCGGAAATCGCCGTAAGCTCCAATCTTATCCCGCTCCCTACCCTCATGCTCGACCGGGAACAGATGCAAAAAGTCGTGCTAAATCTCCTGCTCAACGCAACCGAGGCTTGCCAGGGCCGGGGCGCTGTCCGCATCGCCACGGCGCAGCAAAACGGCACCGCGGTTCTCTCTGTGGCGGACAACGGCTGCGGCATGTCAGCCGATTTTCTTCAGGGCGCATTGTTTCGACCATTCAAGACCACCAAGAAAAACGGATTGGGGATTGGCATGTTCCAGTCGAAAATGATCATCGAGGCTCACGGCGGAAACATCGCCGTCACCAGCGCCCCAGGCAAAGGCGCGACTTTCGAGATCTTCCTGCCTCTCGCCGATTCCCTTGAAAGGACGCAGCTGGCCGAAAATGCTGTAAAATCGCTGGGGGGCGATCGGAAACCATCCCCAGCCAAGTAGGATCTGTCAGAGTTTTTACTGCGCCTGGCGCGATTCATTTCATCGCTTGCGGGGATCGATATCACCGCGGACAATATTTCTCATCCCGTGGAAACAAACACCAAAGCCAAACTCCTGATCGTCGATGACGACGAAGAAATCCGCACCCAGATGCGGTGGGCCCTCACCGAAGATTATGACGTCCGCCTGGCCGGCGATCGCACCAGTGCGGTGGAAGCGTTTCGGGCCACCCGGCCTAGGGTTGTTCTGCTCGACCTCGGCCTCCCTCCTCAACCCAGCGCACCGGACGAGGGCCTCGCCACGCTGGCCGCTTTGCTGGAGATTGATCGCACGGTCAAGGTCGTGATCATCAGCGGTCAGGGCGAAAAAGCGAACGCTCTCAACGCGATTGGCGCCGGCGCGTATGACTTTTTGGTCAAGCCGGTGGAAATGCAGGAATTGAAGCTCGTGTTGAAGCGCTGCTGCTACGTCGCGCAACTTGAAAAAGAATATCGGGAGATGCAGGAGGAGCTGTCCGGTTCCTCGTTCGAGGGCTTGCTGGGCTCCGGTCCCCGGATGCAGCGCATCTTTGATACGGTGCGAAAAGTCGCAACCTCCGAAGCCCCCGTGTTGATTCTAGGCGAAAGCGGCACCGGCAAGGAAATGACGGCGAGGGCCATCCATCGCTGCAGCAATCGGCGCGAAGGAGCTTTTGTCGCAATCAATTGCAGCGCCATTCCAGAGACTCTGATCGAAAGCGAGTTGTTCGGGCACGAGCGGGGCGCCTTCACCGGCGCGCACGCACAACGCAAGGGACGAATTGAAACCGCTGCTGCTGGCACCTTGTTTCTCGATGAAATTGGTGAAGTTCCACTCCCCATCCAGGTGAAACTCCTGCGCTTTCTCCAGGAACAAACCATCGAACGGGTCGGCGGACGCCAGGAGATCAAGGTCGATACGCGAATTGTGACCGCGACCAATGCCGACTTGGCGAAGGGGATGCAGGAAGGCACATTCCGTGAAGACCTGTTTTACCGGCTTGCGGTGGTGCAAATCACATTGCCGCCCCTGCGCGAACGCAATGACGACGCGGTGGTCCTCGCGAAGGCGTTCCTGCAGCGGTGCGCAAGCGAAAGCGGCAAATCCGGACTGAGCTTTGCTCCCGAAGCCCTGCGGGCAATTCGGGAACACGCTTGGCCGGGCAATGTGCGCGAGCTCCAGAATCGCGTAAAGCGCGCCGCCATCATGACGGAGGATAAAAGAATATCGGCTGCAGACCTCGAGCTCTCGCACGTGCTCAATCCGACCGCTGCTCCCACGTCGCTGCGCGAGGCGCGCGAGCAGGTGGAACGTGAACTCGTCACCAAGGCCCTTCGCCGCTGTGGCGGGAATGTTAGCAATGCCGCAGCCGAATTGGGCATCAGCCGTCCGGCATTCTACGAGTTACTCGCCAAGCTTGGCGTGGAGCAATTCAGGTAGCTGCGGCCCCACTGAATCGTAGGACCGCATTGCTTGGTTCCGCTCGGACCGCAGGAAAAACTCAACGCAACTCGTACAGCTCAACCAGCGCGACTCCTTCGGAACCGCCGACTCCGCTCACCAGCGCGGTGTATGCGCCCGGCGGAAGGGTCACCAGAATCACGGAATCTTTGCTCGCCGAATCGAGATTAAACGCCCCAACCGAACTCGCGGCCGCCGCGAGCTGCGGATCCCCTCCCCAATTGTCGTCTTCA